>CAZBZX010000462.1:0-3489 GCA_964496465.1 uncultured Bacteroidales bacterium | reverse complement strand
GTAATAATTTCGGCATTGCCCTGCAGGTTCTGGCTAAACGGTATGGTTACCCCGTAATTGGTGATAAGCGTATCGGGAAGTAACATGGTGCCTATGTAAACCGAGTCGGGAACCAGCGATAACTGGTGCAGCTCCGATTTTATCATGCCAAATTCGTAATACGGGTAGTTGTCGAACTTTAAATTAATTTTTTGTCCCTTTTTGAGCTTGCCCGAATTTTTTAAGGGGATCATGATTTTACCGATGATGGTGTTCTGGTTTGAAGGGGCAATGATAAAAACCGTTTGATTGGTTGTAACAAACTGGTTATCCTCCCAGATGTTGGAAAAGGATAGCCGGCCTGAAATGGGGCTGATCAGTAAATTTCTTTCTTTCCAGATGTCAATCATCCCCCTGAGCTGTTCAGCCCTTTCATCGATATTTAACAGGCAGGCCGAGTTTTTTTCGTACTTATCCTGCTTTAATCGTTCAATTTGCTGGTTTACGGCATTTATTTCGAGCTTTATCCCGGTTAATTCCATTAAAAGCACTTTTTCTTCCTGGCACGCCTGGAGATATTCCTGCCTGCTGTTTTCAAAACCGGCTACCGGAATAACAGACTGGCTATATAATACTGAATCCCGTGAATACTTGTTAATGATCAGCTGGTTCTCTTCTTTTTTTAATAGGTATTGTTTTTTTAAATCCGCTAAATAATCGTTGTAATGCTCTTTTCTTTCGTTAAACCGCTCAATTTCCGCGGTAATAAAATCTTTAGTTATAAATTCATTGTATTCTGAAATGCTTTTGATGAGGTTGGCATACTGGTTTTGGATTTCACCCAGCCTGAGATCTGATTTGGGATAATCATACCTGCCATGGTTTAATGCCATGGTTGCGATATACTCGTCGAGATATAATACATCTTTATAATCGGCAGCATCTTCCATCACGCCAAGTACTGCATTTTTAGCCACGGTATCGAGGTCAGCATAAAAAATGGCCGATATGATCGCGTCTTTTTTTGCTTTAATGTACACAGGTGGACTGGATGAGGTTATGATGAAACGTCCCCGGATGATATCGGGGTATTTAAATAAAAGGCTTAATCCAATAAACAATGCCATGATGATAAATATTACCGAAATGCCATATCGTATAATCCTCGATGGAACTTTTCCTATGATTTCCTGAACTTCTTCACTTCGGATTTCAAGGTCATCGATTTCTTTTTTTGATATTTTTATTTCACTCATGGTACAATTATATCCCTAATTCCAATTGGTTTTTTATTAAATTAAAATAATCGCCCTTATTTTTCACCAGTTCTTTATGCGTCCCAACTTCTGTGATATTCCCTTTTTCCAGCACCACGATCTGATCGGCATTTTTAACCGTACTTAAGCGATGGGCAACTACCACTACTGTTTTTCCTTTGAAGAAATGGTCGAGGTTTTCTAAAATAACTTTTTCATTGTTTGCATCAAGGGCGTTGGTTGCTTCATCGAATAAAATAAAACCGGGGTTCTTATATACAGCACGGGCAATAAGGATACGCTGTTTCTGGCCCTGGCTTAATCCAATACCTTCCTGGCCAATTTTTGTATTGTATCCTAAGGGTAAGCTTTCAATATAATCCTGGATGTTTGCTATTTTAACCGCATACAATAATTTTTCCCGGTCAATGCTGGTATCATTTATGGCGATGTTTTGTGCAATGGTATCGGAAAAAATAAAACCATCCTGCATAACAACGCCACATTGCCCCCGCCACCAGCTTTGATTAAAATTACCCAACCAGGTTGGCCCTATTGTAATTGTTCCTTCAACCGGAGGGTAAAAACCTAATAAAAGCTTTATCAGTGTTGTTTTTCCTGATCCGCTGGTACCCACAATGGCCGTTATTTTGTGTTGAGGGATTTCGAGGTTTATGTTAGAAAGAACTTTCGGGGAACGTGGCCCTTCATATTGAAAGGTAAGGTTTGATACCCGGATTGATCGATCATGTTGTAATTCGGTAATTTTCAGATCATCCGCTTTCTCTTCATCTTCCTTATCATGGATCTCACCCAGCCTTTCGAGGCTAAGTTTAGCATCCTGGGCTGAGTGTATAAATTCTATCATTTGATCGATAGGACTATTTAACTGGCCGATAATGTATTGAATGGCCAATAAAACCCCCAGGGAAAAATGTCCATGGATCACCGCTGTAGCAGCAATTACAGTAATAATAATATTCTTGGTTTCATTAAAAAATAAAGCTCCCAAATGTTGGAATTGATTTAATGATAAACTTTGAATGTTAATCCGAAAGATTTTGGCTTGTATCCTTTCCCATTCCCAACGTTTTTGTTGCTCACAACGATTAAGCTTTATTTCCTGCATTCCGGTAATAAGCTGGTATATATTGCTCTGCTCACTTGATAATTGGGCAAAACGTTTATTATCAATATCCCGTCTTTTTTTCATAAAGGCCATGACCCAGATCGTATACAATATGCTTCCGGCCATGAAAATTGAAAATATTTTTACACTATAAATGGCCAGGACAATACTAAATATAATAATATTGAATATTGAAAACAGAAAGGTAAGTGTTTGCGAGGTTAAAAACAGCTCAATCCGCTTATGATCATCAATGCGCTGGATCAGGTCGCCGGTTTTCTTGCTATCGAAAAAACGGATAGGCAGGTTCATGAGTTTTATTAAAAAATCGGATATAAGGGCAATGTTTATCCTGCTGCTAATATGCAATAATATCCAGGAGCGTATAAAATCAACGCTAAGACGGCTGGCAAACAGGACCAATTGAGCAATAAGCACTAAATGAATGAAATGAAGGTTTTGAGTATTTATCCCGATATCAACAATAGCCTGGGTTAAAAAAGGAAATATTAATTGCAGGATACTTCCGACAAGTAAGCCTAATATTAGTTGGGGCAGAAATTTTTTATGCGATTTGACGTATTTTAATAAAAACCTGAAATTGCCTTTTTTAGTAGTATCTTTATCTATAGAATAAAAATCGGGAGTTGTTTCAAGCAATAGACAAACGCCCTGATCATGTTTGTTGAAAGTGGTTGTTGCCCACCCTTTTAAAAACTCCTCTTCAGAATATACAAATTTACCGTAAGCAGGATCAGCAACATGTACTTTGCCATTTTTCAATTTATATACCACAATAAAATGTTCCTGGTTCCAGTGAGCAATAAAAGGAACCGGATTTTCGCGTTTCAGATCATTTAAGGTTGTTTTAATACCCAGGGTTTTAAACCCGATATATTCAGCGGCTTCACTTATTCCCAGGAGGGAAACGCCTTCCCTGGTAATATAGCATTTCTCTCTTAATTTATCCAGGGAATGGTTTCGGCCATAGAATTTCGCGATCATTTGCAGGCAGGTAGGGCCGCAATCCATGCTGTCGTATTGTTTTGATGACCAGTTTTTTTCAAAAAAGTTTCCCATTAACTTATCATTATATGAGCCAGGTTCGTTTTACTTTATGAGTCA
>CAZBZX010000461.1:0-3498 GCA_964496465.1 uncultured Bacteroidales bacterium | reverse complement strand
ATCCCCGGACAATCGCGCTTTAGCGTGTGCAGTCCGGGGTTTTGGCTCAGCCAAAATCTTCCGCTGTAATCATTTAGTATAGTAATAGCTATTCAATTTTTTACAGCGGAATACTAACACTTTTAATTAAAAATCAATATAAAATATTCACATATATAGTGGTGTATAACAAACGTAATGATTTTGTGCCATATAATAGGCAATTACTCTTCATAAGGGGTTTGGGGTTATAAGTTTAACAGAATAGAAGTCGGCGATACAGAAGTAACACCATCATCCTGATGGTGAATTTCTTTTATTATTTAATTTCAGTTCGACGTAAAATATATCTTTTTTATTTTCTCTTGTCCTTTTGCTTAACCAAAAGGACCAAAAGTCAAGACAAAAATATGCTTCCCCGCTCTCTGTCCAATCGGCAAATTAAATACGGAAAGCGAGGCAAGCTTCTTTCCGGTTAATTCAGCCGATTGGACATTCACTTCTATCGCAGGCCCGCATTTTTGTCAGGCCAACACACCGTCTTTTAAACCTAAAAGCTTAGTGAATGCAATTTATGGCTTAATAGTATAGCCCGGAAACAGGTCAGATTTGCTCCCCAAGCATGGGCCTGGAAAGCGGTTTTGTTTGAACTCACCGTAGGTGAGAGAGTTTAACCGCGTGGAGGGAGAAAATTTGGGCACCTGTCGGGCTGTAATATTCAGCCTTGAATTTCTGCCTGCCTGCAGAAGCTATAGCGCAGGCATGGTTCTTTTGTTTCAAGACAAAAGTAATATTGAATTAATTTTTTATATCGAACTCACGTTATTTAATTTAGAAATTTTGCTTTTTTACCGGCTGGAAGCCGGTGGAACATTTAAAAAATAGGACAAGGTACTGCAGTAACTTTTGACCTTCTTTTTGACCATCCCTGTCGTTTTGGTATTTCGTAAGTAAAAGAAAGCTCATGGGCACCTCCAGTATGAGTAATTAATTTCGAAATGGTAATATCATAACTATATCCAATAGTAAAATCATTTACTTTATAGCCAAGCATTACAGTTAATGCGTCATTCGACGGACCAAAAACCGGAATGCCTCTGTACCACAATCCAACTAAAAGTTCATTTTTTTGATAATATGTTCCAAAATCCAGTTGCTGAAGAGTACCTTGAGATCTAAAATGAAAAGCCAGTAACAATTTGCTAATATCTTTTCGGTAAGAAACTTTTTGAAATGGAATATTCCCTCCTCCAAATACAGTGAATTTCATTGGCGCGTAAGCATCATTTTCTCTTAAAGCAGGATTAATTTTAATTAAATGGTCTGCAGTAGCACCAAACCATAAGTCTTTATTATGAGCCATAACAGAAGTGGCAAAGTCATAATAGCTTAATTTATCATCTGTAAATAATTCAACACTTGTAGGATTTATGCCATCTAAACTCATTTGATCACTAAAGTATATTTTGCTATAATCTTTACTTCTCTGAAAATAGGTGAATTCTAATCCTGGTCGCAAATGCCACGTGTTGTTTATTTTTATATTGTATGAGTATTGCCCGGCTATATCAGTTAAATTTAATTTACCTCCACCGGCCTGATCACGTAATATCATCAAACCCAAACCACTTTTATACGACTCAACATAATGATCAACTGAAACTGCATAAGTAATAAATGAACCTGGAATTTTTGGCCACTGGTCCCTAAAATTAAGGCCAATTCTTGTCCCTCCTGTAGCTCCTGCAAAAGATGGGGCCAAATAAAGTGGTGAGGCATAGAATTGCGATAATTGCGGATCCGCAGAAACATGATTCAATAATGCAATAAATGATAATATGATTATAAATATCTTTTTCATCATTATTTTCTAATTAATATAAAATCTTTGGCAAAATCATACGATCTTCCATTATTATATCTTCCATAAACCCTAAAGATATAAACATCTTCTCTTGACAGTTTTCCTTTATAATAACCATCCCAGCCAATTTTAACATCATCACTACTGAAAATTAGAATTCCCCATCGGTTATATATTTCAAGATGATATTCATCAACTCCCCTGAGTATAGGATGAAATACATCATTATTATAATCATTTTCTGAATATACTCCACCATTAGGCCCATTTGGATTAGGTGTAAATCCTGTAGGAAATTCAACTTTTCCACTTTCTTTTACAGTGACAAGATTTGATTTAGTGACTACATCATAGCAACCATGTTCTGTCCATACATGAAGCGTTACCGAATACGAACCTGTATCAGCATAATAATGAACCGGGTTTTTATCTGTTGATGACGAGTCATCTCCAAATTCCCATAAATAAGTAGCTCCATATCTTGAGTCTTCATAACATTGTAATCGCTGTTCAGGAATATAGATTTCTTCAGGCGCTACATAGAAGTCTGCAATCGGAACATTATATACAACAAAGGTTGTGTCTTTTCGATATTCATTATTATCTGGCCCTGTAGTAACTAAACTGGCTGTATATGTTCCCGGTTTAGAATATGTATGCGGGGCAACCCTGCCGATTTTTTCCGTACCATCACCCATACTCCAATAAACATCATCTTCGCCCGAATTATCAACTAGTATGACAGAAAATGGTGGACATCCTGCTGTTAGATCATCTACTATTTCAAAATCGAGTATTGGTTTGGCATAATAGGTAATTTGTATATCATCATAATTCGAGCATTCTTTATAGGTAACTGTCCAGCGGAATGTATTTTGTGAGTTTCGATCAAGATTAATTACATTAGTTCTATAGTTATTTTCATTCTCAATTATTCCACCATTGCCAACTGCTGTCCATTGACCAGAACCCTTCGTTGGATTATTACCAATTAAAATATAGGTTGGATCATATATGGTGGTATCTTCTCCAACAGAAACAATTGGCGTTCGATTTTCAATGACTATTTCATCTGAAGAAAGACAAGCTCCATATGTTGTTGTCCATCTGAAAGTATTTAAACCTGATCCAATATTGGTTACCTGTGTCGCATTTGAGTTTTTGCTCGCAATAGTTCCTTGCCCACTTACTAAACTCCATGTGCCTGTTTCAGTAGTCTTTCTTAATGGATCGGCTAATAAATCATATTGATCCTGGTTGCACAGCGAAATAACCTCATCACTTCCTGCATTAGCTGTAGTTGGTTTATTGCTTGTAATTACCACAGTATCGCGTAAAACGCAACCATTATGTTCAATGTTCCACCTGAATATATTTTTTTCTTCGTTATGTAAATTAGTAACAACCGTTGTATAACTTGATTCATCCCTGAAAATACCACTACCTTGAATTAATTCCCAGTAGCCAGTATGTGTTCCAGGATTATTTGCATACATTGTAGCAGAATCGGTACATACTGTTTGATCTGAACCTGCACGTGGTGTAACTGGCATATCCACATTAATTATCACTTCATCATTATCCGAACAATCTCCGGCTGTTACAGTCCATCTGAGAGTATTCGCATTACGTCCAAGATTTGATACAACTGTATT
>CAZBZX010000460.1:0-3508 GCA_964496465.1 uncultured Bacteroidales bacterium | reverse complement strand
CTTACGATAAAAAATAAAGCTGATATTGTTTTTACCGCATTCTATTTTGAATGGATATTCTATTTTTTTCCCTTTTAAACTATTGATTCTACCATAAACCCTACCTTCTAACCTAAAATTTTGATCGTAATTAAATTTAGATGAAGTAAAATAAGAAATATCGGAAAATGAAAATTTTGATTTCTGAAAATTACTTTCAATATTAACTTTTGATATTAAATATTTTAAATCTTTTGTTGAATTAAAGTCTAGATTTAGTTTATCTAATTTTATATCTGAATAATCTGTATAAATATTTAAATCTTTAAAATGAAAAAAATTATTACTTATAGACATAAAAGTTTCTAATCTTCTTAATCGAAATCCTGATTGTTCAATAAAAGCCAATTGTGCAATATCAAATTTTAAAGAATCTTTACTAATATTAAAATCACGTAATTTAAAATCCAATTCTTGAAGTTTAAGATTTGCAAAATTTATCCCTTGTTTATCTATCTTTTTTGAAAGGTTATAATATCGGAATTCCAAATTATTACCTTTTATCTTAGGGATTTTTATCTGCCACTTGTTACCTTTATTATCTTTCGAT
The DNA here is from genome assembly GCA_964496465.1 of uncultured Bacteroidales bacterium. Taxonomy (GTDB): domain Bacteria; phylum Bacteroidota; class Bacteroidia; order Bacteroidales; family CAYFUP01; genus CAZBZX01. The sequence goes on along the minus strand of CAZBZX010000460.1, from coordinate 2,919 downwards.
TTTAATTCATCAATGATAAATTGAATATTAATTAAACCAGTAGAATCTTCATAAAAGTTGACTAATCCATTTTCAAATTCAACATTTCTGATATTTACAATATGTTTAGGGAAATTTATATCTTTAATATTAATATATAATTTCTGGGCAAACAGTAAAGTATCTTCCCTTTGATCTTGGATTAATAAATCATTAAATACTAATTTATGATAAATGGAATATCGAAAAGAAGAAACTGATATTTGAGTTTTAAATTTCTTAGAAAGTCCGTTTATTATTTTCTCTGCAAGCTCTGATTGTATTAACCTGTTTTGCGCTAATAAATAGCTTATTGCTGGAATCAAAATAAATACCAGAGATATAATGAGCAATATTTTATAAAATTTTTTAATAGCTTTGAACCTTTTAAAATAAACGAAGCAAAAGTATAAAAATATTGCATTAACTTTCTTATTATTAAGATAAATGGTTACAATTTTAGGAATAGAATCATCATGCGATGACACTTCGGCTTCAATAATCCAGAATGAAATTATATTATCGAATATTATTTCAACACAGGATGTACATAAAGCCTATGGTGGTGTTGTCCCCGAATTAGCATCAAGAGCGCATCAACAAAACATTATACCTGTTGTTGATTTAGCCGTTAAAAATGCGGGCGTTACAAAAGAACAAATTGATGCAATTGCTTTTACAAAAGGCCCTGGATTATTGGGATCATTAATGGTTGGTTTATCTTTTGCAAAAGGATTTGCTTTAGCTCAAAATATTCCCTTAATTGAGGTAAATCATTTACAAGGACATATTCTTGCCCAATTTATTAAAGAAAAAGATAAAAAAAATCAATCACCTGAATTTCCTTTTCTGTGTTTATTGGTTTCAGGTGGTCATACTCAACTTGTTATCATACGGGATTATCTCGATATGGAGATAATCGGGCAAACTATTGATGATGCTGCAGGAGAAGCTTTTGATAAATGTGCTAAAGTCATAGGTTTACCTTATCCTGGAGGACCATTTATCGATAAATCTGCAAAAGAAGGAAACCCAAACGCTTTCAAATTTAATAAACCTAAAATAGACAATTTTGATTATAGTTTTTCAGGTTTAAAAACTAGTTTTTTATACTTTATAAGAGATAATTATAATATTGATAATCAATTTATTGAAAAAAACAAAAATGATCTTTGTGCCTCCTTACAAAAAACAATTATTGATATTCTACTTGATAAGCTAATTAAAGCTTCAAAATTAACCAATATAAAAAACATTACAATTGCAGGTGGGGTTGCGGCAAATTCAGGATTAAGAAATGCACTTGTACATGAATCTGAAAAACATAATTGGAATATCTATTTACCAGAATTTAAGTATACTACAGACAATGCTGCAATGATAGCAATAACAGGTTATTACAAATATCTTAAAAAACAGTTTTCAGATTTTGGTGTTTCACCAAAAGCGAGATTAAAAATTTAAATACTGTTAAATTGGGGTTAAATTAGGATGAAAAAAAAACAATTAATATATTTACTCGTAGTTGATTTTAAACAATAAATAATTAGAAAATGAGAAAATTTTTGTTGTCAATAATTATAATTTTATTAACAATTTTATCATACGGACAAAGCAAAGTTAAATGGTACACGATTGAAGAAGCCCAGGAACTAAATAAAAAAGAACCACGAAAATTTATTATTGACGTTTATACTGACTGGTGTGGATGGTGTAAAAAAATGGATCAGGCAACATTTGGGAATCCAGCCATTGCTGATTATTTAAATAAATATTACTATCCTGTAAAATTCAATGCCGAATCGAAAGCAAAAATTATTTTTGCTGGGAAAGAATATGCAAATGCTGGAGGTAACAGGCAACCTCACGATTTTGCAGTTGCGTTGTTGCAAGGTAAAATGTCATATCCATCGATTGCCTATTTAAATGAAAGTTTACAATTATTGAGCGCCGTACCAGGTTATTATACTCCTGATAGAATTGAACCTATTTTAATATATTTTGCTGAAAATATTTATCAAACAACCAGTTGGCAGGATTTTAGCGGAAAATTTGAAAGTAAACTATTAAAATAATTCTCTACTCAAATTGGAAATTATAAGGGATGGATAATATTTCTCCAAATTGGTTGATGTATACTTTCTTTTTTAATAATAACTTATTTCCTTCCCGAATTTCGATATTAACTTTCTCAGGTATCCTGTAGTATATCTTTTCAACTGATTCTAATGGAATATTTTCAGTTTCTGATATCTTTTGCCTATCAATAAATTCTTTTAATTTTTCAGATTGATTCATTTTGTTCATCATTAAAAAAACCGGATTTCCTTCTGTTTCTGATTTTTTTAATATGCCTTTTTCCTGTGAAAAACGAAAGATTAATTTTGTATCAACAAGCATTTCTTCTTCAGGAATATATTCAAAAGTGTAATTAATTGATTGTTTGCTCCAATTCCCTATAAAAAGAGATAAATAATCTTCTTCAAGTGTATTCAATTCTTCAACTGCAAATTTCAATGCTTCACCGTCAGGATTAACATTATTCTGCCCTGTAATTAATTTAAATCTTCTCTTTCGTATTTTAATTATGAAGTTTGCAGCTTCTTCGGCTTTTTGTTCAAATGTTTTTGCTGCCTTTTTAGGTTTTACTACAGGTACTTTAGTATAAACTGAATCATGAAATATTTTTTTATAGATCGTATCATATACCTGCTCATTAAATCGCTTTATTGTTACATCTGTTAAAACCGGTATTGAATATATTGTATCAAGATACGTATTTTGAATACTACAGTTTTCATTAATATCACTAAACATAGCAGAAATAAGTCCAAATTCTGATAACTTAAAAAAATCAGGAGATAACTGGGTTTTGTTTTCAATTACATATAAATTATCGAG
>CAZBZX010000459.1:0-3514 GCA_964496465.1 uncultured Bacteroidales bacterium | reverse complement strand
TAAGTTTCATAAGTATAGGTTTTAATATAAATGTTATAAAAATATGACGAATTAATCTAAATTAACCACCATTACATAATATAAAGGAAAATAATTTAATTTATACCTGATACATTAAATCACTAATTATCTATTAAAAATTCAGAAATAATATGGTCTGATTGGAATAATCCTTTTCTGGTAAGTTTTGCCATTTCAATATCAAAAATAATTAAGTCATTTCCCATTTTTTTTATTACATCATGGCAATATTTATAAAATTGATTTCCAAATTTCATTTTTATTTCTTTTAAATCGATGCCCCATATAGTTCTCAAGCCTGTTAAAATATAGTCATTATATTTATCTTCCGATGATAGCTCCTCTATTGAAAAAGGTATTTTACCTTTATTTATAGTATCTATGTATGTTTTAACATTGGAAATATTCCATTGCCTAGAATTTAAATTATATGAATGCGCCGAAGGGCCTAATCCCAAATATTCAATTTGTTTCCAGTAGGAACTATTATGTTTTGAATATTTTTTATTTCTTGCGAAATTTGAAATTTCATAGTGCTCAAAGCCAGCATCCTCAAGCATATCAATTAGCAGGTTAAATTGTTCCCAGCTTTTCTCCTCTTCAATTTCTTTCAATTTTCCAATTTTTCGCAACTTTCCAAATGTCGTTTCAGGTTCAATGGTTAAATGATACGCCGAAATATGCTCTACATTTAAATCAATTGCTTTTTCAATATTGTCTTTCCAATCATTACTTGACATTCCAGGAATGCCATAAATTAAATCGATGCTAATATTCTTAAATCCAGCTTTTTTTGCATTTCTAGCAGATTCAATTGCTTGCTGTGCATCATGCCTTCGATTCAAATAGTTTAATATTTTATTATTAAATGACTGTGTGCCAATACTTAATCTATTAAAACCGATATTATTTAATTCTTTTAAATAATCAAAATTCAAATCATCTGGATTTGCTTCTAACGTAATTTCAGCTTTATCATCAAATTGATAATATTTCTGAATTTGAGATAGAATTAATTTAAGTTCATCAACAGTTAATACAGATGGTGTTCCTCCTCCAAAATATATCGTTTCAACTATCTTTTGGTTTAAATAACCTTTCTGAAGTTCAATCTCTTTTATTAATGCACTCATAAAATCTGACTTGTTCTTGAAATTTACAACCGAATAAAAATCGCAATAATGGCATTTTTTATAGCAAAATGGAATATGGATGTATATGCCAGGCATAAAAACAAAAATTAAAACTCGATGAAAATACAAAAATTATACGGTTTTGTACCACCATCTTCCAGATGGTTAAAACAAAATAGCTCAGGCAAGATGCTTGAGCTATTTTGTTTTATAAATATATTTACCCACTTAAAATTGATAATTATAACCTAAACTTAGACCTTTTGTTCCATTAAAAATATTATCCTTTTGATATGTATTGCTAAAATCAACAGTAACATTATTATAAGCAAGACCTAATCCATAGGTAAAATAATTTCTGTTTCCTTTTGATTGATGTTCATATGATTTTCCGAATCGTATGGAAATAGTTATATTTTTAATTTCAATTCCGGTTTCAAATCCAAACAAATGCATTATTTCATGCCATTCTTCTTCAGCACCATAGGGAGCATCATTAAACGATTGCGCCATACCTTTAAACAAAGGAACAATAGGATCCTTCCCTCGCATAACTGTATCTCCATTTACATTTTCATATACAGGCCATGATGGGACAAGAAGTTTACTTGCCTGGTATGCTATAATTATAAAAGATGGGAAATTATTAAATAATTGATAACTATATTCCCCCATTATTCCAAATTTTAGGTCAGTTGGAAGCGGAATTTTAACATATTGAGGTAAATATGAAATTTTTTCTCCAACATTCAATACAGATAGGCCAATGCTATATTTCAAATCTGAATTTTCTGAAATTATTAAGCTATTTCTGTAATTAAATCCTATATCAAATGCAAACGATTCAGCAGCATGACCTAATGATAAACTATCTGACAGCCCTTTAAATGGATCACTTTTAATATATTTTAATCCTATTCCGCTTGAAAAGTTTGATGAAAAAGAATGTGCGTAATTAACTCCTAAATACCAATCCTTTGGATTTGAATTTATTTCATCTCCATTCGCATTAAAAAATTGAATATCTCCAAGATCAAAATGGTTAAATTTTATCCCAAAGGCATTATTTTCATTTATACTATAATATGCCTTGATATCAACTAAGTTAACACCACTTATTAAGTTATTTAGGTAACTTAAGTAGGAGACTTTTCCTCCGGCAACTTTTTTATTTCTGGATAACAAAGCCGGATTTTGAGAAAGCCCTGTTTCATAATATTTTTCACTAGAGACAACACCAATATCACCAAATGATTTAATTCTTGCATCCGTTTCGATTTCAAGAAAAGAAACTGCTGTAGGTATACTATTGATATAATCTTCTGGTATTTGTGCTTTAATCGGAACAAAAAAAATGCATAGAAATAGACATACAAATACTATTTTCATAATCTGAAATTTTGGTTAATGAATAAAAACTTTACTTTATGTAACCAATAACTGCATTAGCAACAGCTCTCGGTTTTGGCGCCAATGCATAAACGTTAAATTCATAGTCTTTATTATATGGGGATATATTTAATGCTTCACCATTCACTACCAAGGTGCTGCTACCGCCCGGATCAAAACCCATTCCTTTTATTATTCCATATTTCAATAAAATGTTTGCCATATCAATATGGGTTGCGCCAACTGATTCGCGAATTCGTCCATTAATGGTTAATACATATAAATCGCCTTTTTCATCTAATCCAATGGCTATTTTTGGTCCACGCATATCTAAATAATCTAACCTGGCTGCCTGTGTCCTAATTGAGTTTTGAGTCTTCCATCCACCCAGTTCCATATCCAATTTATATTTTCCGTTCTCAATTAATAATGGACCGGTTTCAACTGCATTAGTGATATTTTCAAACTCTTTCATCTTAAAATTAAGTTCTAAGTCAATTTCATTCCATTCAACCGGAAATTGATCAACAGAAAAAACCAGAGTCAAACCAACCGGGATAATTTTCACAAATTCCCCTTTCTTAGTATGAATTATTTCTTTAATTCTATTTCCAGCTAAACGTAAAATTATTTTACCATCTCCTTTAATTTTCTCTTCTTCCATCATTAAATCAAAAAAAGCGCTTTTGGTTTCTCCATTATTATTATAATCTTCTTTCTTAAATTTTACTGACTTACCTTTAGCTGAGATAGTAAATCCATTTTTAACACTTACACGTTGTATATCTAATGTGCCATCTGGATATACCAATAATGCAGGTTTATTAAACAAAGGCGGGCTGAGTAATTTTCCATCAGAAATTAACAATCCTAGAGGTGAACCTATATAAGATTCTGGTAATCCTAATTTTCCAACTAATTCAGCATCTAAAATATATCCCCCATTCCATGCAATTTCAGCTTTTTTATTA
>CAZBZX010000458.1:0-3519 GCA_964496465.1 uncultured Bacteroidales bacterium | reverse complement strand
CCTCTATTTCCGCTGAGGAAATGCAACAATCTGCAGTATCCGGACTTGACCAGGCTTTGCAGGGACGAACAGCTGGTGTTAGTATTACGGCAAACAGCGGTTCACCAGGTGCTGCTCCTATGGTAATGATCAGGGGTATGGGTACTGTAACTAATCCCGATCCATTATTTGTTGTCGATGGTATGCCTATGTCAGCATCAGCTGTTGGGTCATTGAACCCCGGCGATATCGAGTCGACAGAAATTTTAAAAGATGCTTCGGCTGCAGCCATTTATGGATCGCGTGCCGGTAACGGTGTAGTAATTATTACTACTAAAAAAGGTAAAACCGGAAAAACATCGCTGAATTTCGATGCTTATACAGGTATTCAATCGGTGACAAAAACTCTCGATCTGGTTGATGCTTCCGATTTCGTTACCCTTCGGAATGCTGCCGGACAAACCTGGGAAGACAGCTCGCTTGTCTCGAATACAGATTGGCAGGAAGAGATTTTCAGACCCGCTGCAATATCCAATTATCAACTCTCATTCCTGGGCGGTACCGAGAACATTAATTATGCACTTTCCGGAAGCTACTTCGATCAGGAAGGAATTATCAAGGGTAGCGACTATCAAAGGTATACTTTCAGGATAAATACCTCGGCCAATATCAAACCCTGGATATCTGCCGGTGAAAACATCAGTTATATCCACTCAACACAAAATGTTATTCCTGAGGAAAATGAATATACCTCAGTAGTAATTACTGCACTGACGATGGATCCTGCCGTTCCGGTGTATTATCCCGATACCGCTGAATTCACCAATCCATACGACAAATATTATCCCGCTCAACGTAACAATATCCGCAATCCTGTAGGGATTATAGATAGAAATCATCACGTTTTACAGACCAACAAATTACTGGGTAATGTTTTTGTTGACTTAAAGCCTGTTAAATGGCTATCGTTACGCACTAATTTTGGATTGGAATCGACCCGGCAACAGAGAGAGATCTATGAACCGGAATATTTTGAATCGGCTGATGCTCTCCGGCCACAAAATATTCTGATTAACTTGGATTATAATACTACCTCACTACTTTGGGAAAACACGGCGACAATCAAGAAGGTAATAGCCGAAAAGCATGATATTACATTGCTTGGTGGCTATACCCGCGAACTTAACAGTTACCGGTATATGGCTGGGGCAGCTTATAATGTGCCTATCGATGAAAATCTATGGTTCTTCAGTAATTCAAGTCCCGATCCGGACGGTGAATCGAACGATTTCCAGGATATTACCCAACAGATTGGATCCTATTTTATAACACCATCTATACCCTATGATGCAGCGCTTATTTCATACATAGGCCGTTTACTTTATTCCTACGACAGGAAATACGATATTAACGCTACAATCAGGCGCGATGGTTCCAGCCGTTTCACCGGTGAAGACAAATGGGGTCTTTTTCCATCCTTTGCCGCAGGCTGGAAAATAAGTGAAGAAGCATTTTTCAAGAATGTGGAATTCATCAACTTCCTGAAGTTACGCGCAGGTTGGGGCAAACTGGGTAACCAACAGATTGGTGATTACGCAGCCTATACCGATGTAACCTATAACATGAACTATTCATTTGGCAGTTATCCGCAGACTACTAATCAGGGAGGTGCTCCGCTTGGATTAGGAAACCGGAATTTGTACTGGGAAGAAACTGTAATGACCAATATAGGTCTGGATATCAATTTCTGGAACAACAAACTGGCATTTAATATTGATGCCTATGTAAGAAATACCAGCGATATGTTAAGTCAGGTACCTATACCGCTTGTAGTGGGAGTTACCAGAGCGCCTTATGTTAACAAAGGTGAGGTTCAGAACCAGGGTATTGAAATCAACGGTATTTTTAAGGAAAAGCGCGGAGACTTCAGCTATTCTGTTGGTGCCAATATTGCTTTCCTTAAAAATGAAGTTACCTATTTGCCCAGTGACATTCCAGCAGGTGATTTCAGAGACATAGGTTATGTCAATCTTACTCAGGAAGGTCAACCCATTGCCAGTTTCTATGGTTATGTGACCGATGGTTACTGGCAGACCCAGGAAGAAATTAATGCCGCGAACACGCTTGCAAGGCAGACAGCTGGTGATGATGGTATTTATTATGATCAGACCCGTACGTCGCCTGGTGATATTAAATACAAGGATCTTGATGGCGATAACCGGGTCACTGGTGCCGACCAAACCTTTATCGGTAGTCCACATCCCGATATGACCTATGGTATCAGTATCGATCTGCAGTATAAGATTTTCGACCTGAAAATATTCGGTCAGGGAGTATATGGTAATGAAGTCTACTTTGGACCTATATTCTATCTCGAATCTCCGACTGCATACTGGAATGTGTTAAGCACTATGAACGATCACTGGGAACAAACGGGTGATGATCCATCAGTTCCTCGTTTGGATTTTAGCAACTCCAACCAGAACCTGAGGAAATCTGACCGGTATATACACGATGGCAGCTATTTCAGGATCAAGAATGTACAGTTGGGAGTGACCCTGCCTGATCAGATCAGCCGAAAAGTCGGAATTGAAAGGCTCAGGGTATACGTGGCATCACAGAATCTGCTAACTATTAGTAAATATCCGGGATTTGATCCGGAAATCGGTCGCGGACCGGAACAGACAAACAGTCCCGCTCAGCTTGATATGGGAATCGATCGCGGTCTGTACCCACTCGCCCGGAGCTATATGGTAGGTGTAACCCTTTCATTTTAAAATCTTTGAATCAATAAAAACACTATAGTCATGAAAAAATTAATTCTAACTATAATATCCTTATCTCTCTTTGTGGTGGCCTGCAACGATGAGGAATACCTGGACAGGGAACCCCATTCTCTTACTGACAGAGCTTTTTATACCACTCCAAGCGGTGCACTACAGGGACTTAATGCAGCCTATGATATTCTCCAGGCTGGTGAAAGTGTTGAGCGTGTAGAATGTACTGGTACGGTTTGTTCAGGCGATGCCATGGCCGGAGGCGAGCCCGGGGGTAACGACCAAATCAATATGCAGCGTATGATGCGGTTTCAGAACGATCCGGAGAATATGTATGTCCGTACCTATTGGATTTCGATGTATACTGGTATTTATCGGTGCAATCTTATATTAGGTTATATGGAAAAACCCGATGAATTAGGGGTCGGATTTACCGAAGAATTACGTCAGCGGATTATGGGCGAAGCCACTTTTCTGCGGGGCTTATTCCACTTCAAACTTCTGATAAACTACGGGGGATACCCTCAGCTACAGAGCACTTTTAATAATCAACTGCTGGGAGTTCCTTTTATCGACCATGTACTTCCTCCTGAAGAATGGCAACAGGAACGCCCTGAACTTAACTATACCTGGGGCAGGATTGAAGAAGATTTCACCAATGCTGCTACTATGTTGCCCGAAAAAAGCGAATATGCAGCTGAAGATATAGGCAGGGCTACAAAAGGGGCTGCACTATCCATGCTGGCGAAAACATACCTGTACC
>CAZBZX010000457.1:0-3528 GCA_964496465.1 uncultured Bacteroidales bacterium | reverse complement strand
TCAACTTTTTGACATTGATTCTGAATACTAACATTAACAACTAATATTACAGAATCGCCGTATTGTACTTGATTTAAAACCATATATTCATATTGAATAACTAATGAATCAAGTGTTTGTACCTGATACATATAAGTATTTTTCACTTTATTAATACAAGAGTCCATTTCCTGCTTTTGCTCAATAATACGGTTTTGACTTTGGGTTTGAATAGCATTTATTTCCATCTCCATTTCTCTTACTAAACCTTCTACTTCATTTTTAATTTGATTGGCATTTGATTCTGCTAAGTAAATTTTATTGTCGGTAGTTTTTACCTTTAATTGTATAACCGAATCAATTGCCTGGTTTTTCAATTCAATAGCTGAATCTGCTTTTTGACAATTGTCAGCATTTATTGAGTCGAACTGCTCTATGTATTTATTGGCCTTTTGAGTCTGTATATCGGTTTGGCCATCCTGAGAAGAGATCTTTCCTGTATTCGTTAAAAACAATACAAAAAAAGCGATTAAAAAGTAAACAAATGTTTTCATAGCTAATAATTTTAGTTTAACAATGTTGTTTACCATTAAGACAGGGAGTAAATTTTTTTAGCTTACTGATTTTAAAAAAATAATATTTCTTTAAGGTTATAACCCTGAAGAATTGAAAGATTTTAAATAAAAGGCACAACCAAATGAAAACATAAGGTTTCTGGAGAATTTACTAATTGGAAAATCAGAACTAAAGGATGATTGAAGTTGTTGGAAATAGGAAACTTGAAAACTCCCAGCCAGGTAGGGTTTGAATTTGTAATAAACTCCAGTATTTAGTATCCATGCAAAGTTAATTTTTATAAAAGGAACTTCATTAAAATCTACTATTTTGTAATTAAGATCAGGATTTAATATATGACCGTTTTTTGAAATAAGGATATTAATTACTGGGCCAGTATTTATAGAAAATATTAATTTATCAGTAAATTGTTTTTCCCAACCTATGGTTATAGGAAATTGTAAATAATGGTATTTATTTTTTTTACTTGCGGATAATTGGATGCTATCTGTTTTTTCTTGTAACACAATACTATCAATCGGGATCTTTTCATAAACATATGTCCAAACTATTGAATCGGGTTTGCCTCCGCCCCCTGTATTATATGATATCCTATAGCTTGTGTCTAATACCGAGTTCCAGGTTTGAACAGTGTCATAAATAATATGGGTATAATTTTCATAAACATTATAATCTGCTTGTTCTTGATCAATGCTATACATCAACCCGGTTGATAACTTTAACTGTTTTATATTTTTGTTAATTTTTGCATATAAATTAAAAGATAATTTTGGCTTTTCGGCATTATCAATTAGATCAGCATAAAATGTATTATTAGATGTATACTTCGGGGAAAAAATGGAAGGGCTTAAGCCAAATTCAAAAGTAAGATTTGAAGGTTGCTTTTCAATCTTAGGTCTTATCGTATCAAAAAACACATATCTTATCGTATCATAAACTTTCACATTGGTGGTATTAATATATCTGAATACTGTATCATTTATAATTTTTACCACAACTTTATCTGTATCTTTTAATTCTGGTTCCTGTATAATATTTAAGGGCTTTTCAGAATATAATAATATCTGGTTTCCCATTTCTTTATATAAAATGGATTCTTTAATAAAAAGGATATCTAAAATATCATGTATACTTTTTTCTTTACTTTCGAGAGTTACGGGTTTGTCTTTGTTAAATAAATCACTTTTAAAAGAAAAAGTAATTCCTGTATTTTTTTCAATTTCATGCAAAATCTCAATAACTGTAATGTTATCGGGGCTTATAATAACTTTTTTTTCAAGCAATGAATTTACAGTTTGAGTATAACTTGCTCCAGAAAAACAGCACATAACAATAAATAGAATAAATCGATACTTTAACATCCTTCTCCGGTTATTATAAAGTAATTATTTTCTTTTTTAATTTGAACATCTAAAATTATTTCAAGCATATGGATTACTTCGTTAAATGTTATGTTATCAATTCTAGTATCGATTTTGCAGCTTTTTAATGATGGGTTCTCAATTTTAAAGTTAACCTTATAATAATTGTTTAAATCGATTATTACTTTTTCCAGAGGAGCATCTCTAAAAATTAGAATACCTGATTCCCAGGAGTTATAGTTTAGCTCTGTATTTTTGTGTTTATTTAATTGATTCGTTTTATAAGTATATTCAACCATTTCATTTTCGTTAACGGTTACTTTTTCATTTTTTAATCTATTTATCACTTGAACAACACCTTCATTAACTGTAACTTTTATAAATCCTTTAATTGTATCTTGTAATATATTGAAAGACGTGCCTTTCACTTCTACTTCAATATTATCCATTTCAATAATAAAAGGTTTTTCAGAATCTGGTTTAATTTTAAAAAATCCTTCACCGGAAAATTTAACTTTTCTTTCTTTTTTGAATTTTACAGGATATACTATTTTACTATTTTCATTTAACGAAATTTCTGACCCATCAGGAAGCTGAATGTTTTGAATTTCTTTGGCAATTGTTTGTATTACATTTTGTTTTTCGGGTATAAAAATGAACCAGCCAATTATAAGTATGGCCGCTGCTGCTGCAATCCATGACGTAATTATCCTTGTATTACTAAAAGTTTTATGATAGATTTTTTTGCCGACGGTTTTTTGGAAGTTTAGGTATGCTTTATTATGATTAAAATTAAATTTATTAAGACTTTGAAATATTGCGTCATCAATATCTTTGATTTGCCTGAATTCATCTAAATTTTCAGAATGATGTTCCAGTAAATTCAATAATTCCTCTTTCTCCTGCTCGGACAGTTCTTTATTGTAATATCTGATTATTAATTGTTCTATGTAATTTTTATCTTTCATTCTACATGTATGACAGGTAATATCATTTAATTACTTACAGTTTAAAAAAATATTATATAAATAGTTAAATCCCAATAGAATAATAAGTAAAGCTATTAATAATTTTTCACGTAAATGTTTTAATCCTCTATATATAAGTGTTTGAACAGTTCTGTCTGATATGTTCAGTTGTGCTGCTATTTCTTTGTATTTTTTCCCTTCAATATATTTTAAATTAAGAATTCGTTTAGTTTGTTCAGGAAATTCATCAATTAGTTTCATTATTGAACTTAATTTGTTTTCATAATCAGAATTATCCGGTTCATATAATTCCAACTGTTTTAAGCGATATTCGGTAGTATTTATATATTTATTTTTAACTGCCTGATGTTCTAGATAGTTAATACATGCATTAAAAGCAGTTTTATATAAATATGACTTTAATGAAATTATTTGAGGAAGTTTCTTTCTTTTCTCCCAAAGTTTAATAAAAATATTTTGAACAATATCTTCTGCATCGTCTTTATCCCTGGTAAAGCGAATAAAAACATATTGGCATAAATCATTATAATAGTGTTCAAATAGATGCTTGAACACACCTTCATCACCGGCAGATAATTTCTCAAGTATTTTTATCTCTTCTGACAAAAGCGTAGGATTATATA
>CAZBZX010000456.1:0-3552 GCA_964496465.1 uncultured Bacteroidales bacterium | reverse complement strand
TTAATAATATCTTTTTAAGCGGTATGTCAATCCTACTCATCGGTTCCAGCCTTATTCTTATTATGGGCCTTGTTGATGATATTAAACCCATTCCGGCCCTGATTAAACTGACTATACAAATCATCATTTCATATTTCACGATTCACTTATAATTTCAAAATTTACTATTCACTACTCACTTTTCACGCTTCACTTATAATTTCAAGATTTGCTATTCACTACTCACTTTTCACGCTTCACTTCTTACCATTCGCTCACTCTCATAATTGTATTTTGAGTGATTAAGAAAAATGCAACCAAACAATCATTAAAAACACATTTCTTCCTAATTTTCAGTTTTTTATAACTATCTTTGTGGTCGAATTGTTTGATATGAAACATCCTTGAAAAAAATCATAGCTATGTATGAAAATTTAAATTTCAGGAAGTTCCGTCCGACTTTTTAAAATATTATTATAAACGGATGAAAAATTACAACCTGCTGACTTTCTCCACCATTATTCCTGATGTTGTTTCGAAATACAGTCAAAATAACGCACTTGGATTTGTGGATGAAAAACCGATGACGTATTCTCAAATGGGGAATAAAATTGAAGCTTTAAAAGCTTTTATAGAAAAACTTGAAATAAAACCAGGTGATAGGGTTGTTATTTTAAGTCAAAATATGCCTAATTGGGGAATTACTTATTTTGCGCTGCAATGTATGGGAGTCGTTACTGTACCTGTGTTGCCCGATTTTAATGCCCATGAGTTGCAAAATGTATTACAACACTCTGAAGCAAAAGCTGTTTTTGTTTCTGAAAGTCTTGAGTCTAAACTTGCTGAAATCAAAAAAGAATTTGTTAAAACAATTATACGTATCGATAATTTTGAAATTATCGGCAGCGAAAAATATAGTTTTAGTTTTGATGAAAATGCACATTGCATCAATTCATATCAACCAGGTGAAAATGACTTAGCCCTATTACTTTATACATCGGGTACTACCGGTGACTCAAAAGGAGTTATGCTTTCACAAAAAAATGTAATTATGAATGCATTTCAGGGCGATAGTGTACAACCCATCCTGGAAAGTGATAAATTTTTATCTGTATTACCGTTGGCACATACCTATGAAAATACGCTCGGACTAATTTTACCCATATTGAAAGGGGCCAGTGTTACTTATTTGAGAAAGCCTCCAACAGCCAGTGTACTAATTCCTGCCATGCAAAGTCTGAAACCGGAAATTATGCTTACTGTGCCCATGATTATTGAAAAAGTATACAGAAATAGTGTTCTTCCTAAACTTCAAAGTAAAAACATAACACGTTCTCTTATAAAATTTAAACCCACACGCAAACTCCTTCATCGAATAGCTGGCAAAAAATTATACCAGACTTTTGGAGGAAAATTAAAATTTTTTGGTATTGGCGGTGCAAAGCTTGATGGTGTAGTTGAACAATTTTTAATAGATGCTAAATTTCCTTACGCTATTGGATATGGATTAACAGAAACATCACCTTTACTGGCTGGTTCAAATCCAGCAATGACAAAATTCCAGGCTATAGGTCCAACTGTCGCAGAATGTGAAATAAAAATCAATAATCCTGATCCTGTTACTGGCGAAGGGGAAATCTGGGCAAAAGGGCCGAATATTATGTTGGGGTATTACAAAAACGAATTAAAAACCAGCGAGGTGATGACAGATGATGGCTGGTTTAAAACAGGAGACCTGGGTGTATTTGATAAGCAAGGATGGCTTAGTCATAAAGGAAGACTGAAAAATATGATTGTAGGTGCTAACGGAGAAAATATATACCCTGAAGAAATTGAATCGCTTATCAATAATTTCCGGCATGTAAATGAATCTATTGTCATTGAAAAGAAAGGGAAACTTGTGGCCATGGTTCATTTTAACAGGGAAGAGCTGGAGCAAAAAGTAAAAGAAATGACCAGTGAGGTCACTCACTTAGTGGATGAAAAAATTGAAGAATTTACCCATAAAGTAGATGAAGTTATTCATGAACTCAGCACAGAATTACACCATTATATTAATACAAGGGTTAATAAATTCTCGCGTATTCAACTACTGGTGGTTCATCCGGAACCGTTTCACAAAACAGCTACCAAAAAAATTAAACGGTATTTGTATTCTTAAAAACTCACCCCTAACCCCTCTCTATTCTGATAATAATCAGAACAAAGAGGGGGATAACCTTCCCACAGTAGTTCTCCGCTCTTTATGAGCTCATCGAATAGAGAGGGGACGGAGGTGAGTTAGTAAATACCAAAGATAAATTAAAAATTAATCCTTAAAACTTCTAAAATTTTCAATTTTACATCTTCTATATTTTCTAATTCTTCATTTTTAATTCTTAAAACCTTTAATCCTAAACTCTTTACTATTAAATCTCGATTCTCATCATGCTCTTTTTGGTAATCATGTATTTTCCCATCTACTTCAAGTATAAATTTATATTCTGCACAATAAAAATCAACAATTATAAATAATGACTTGTTTACATCTGAATCATAAATAATAGGATGTTGTCTTAAAAATTTAATATTATGAAATTTTCGATTTCGAAGTATTTCCCATAAAATTCTCTCAGATTTTGTTTGATTTTTTCTTAAATCTCGAGCTAACTGTATTATAGATTTGTATTTCATTTCAACCATTTTTGAATAAAAGTATAAATTTTTAAATTCAATCTATGCTTCTTACTCCTAATAGTAATCAAGACAAGGAGCAATAATCGTCTCACTGCAGCCCTCCCCTCTTTATAAGCATAGCGAATAGAGAGGGGCTGGGGGTGAGTCAAAAAAAACTTCCAAAAAAATGTAACCTTTTTTGTCCCGCTCAAATTACTGAAAAACAACTACATATTTAACTTTTATCTTTTATCTTTTTACTTTTTACTTTCTATTGGTGCAACTATTCTATTAAAAGCTTGGTCATAAGTATTGAAAGGGAAAATTCAAATGTTGATTGAAAGAAAGATATATCTGATGAATTAAGACCCGACAATGCAGAAGAAATCCTGTCAAGTAAATGGCAGAACTCAGAAGGATATTTTTAAAAGAATTAGAACGAGAATAAAAAATACAAAGTTCATTGAATTATTTATATGAATTTGCAAAAGAACACCGGCATTATCTGCGGAAACAGTTTAATACCAACTCCTGTTACCTTACAATTAAACAAACTCCATGCACCGTAGGTTTTGCCGGTTTGTATAAATCCTGTGTAATTCTTTGTGCCTGCTTAGTGTGCTTTGTGGTAAAAAAAGAAAAATTAACCACAAAGTTCACAAAGAATATCACGAAGCGGCACTAAAGTAGAAGTTAAATTTTTAACAACGAGCAATATTAAATCGTGAATTGTGAATAGTGAGTCGTTAATCGTATCGAAAAAATCGTTAAGGCCATGAAAAAATCACTGAGGCCATGAAAAAATCACTGAGGACCATGAAAAAATCGCTTAGGACCATGAAAAAATCGTTGCGGGCAGAAAAAAATGATTCAGGGTCATAAAAAAATGAAATTGTAATGCATATTTATCATCTAAAC
>CAZBZX010000455.1:0-3553 GCA_964496465.1 uncultured Bacteroidales bacterium | reverse complement strand
ATTTCTGATTATACTTTCAGGACAGCAATGTCAGTTCGTAATTTTTCATTATCCTATTCGAATACGAATGGATCCATTTTACCTGGATATGATTACAACTCAAATATTTTAGGAAGAGATCGCGATAATAATTCCCCGACCTGGGATTATGTATTTGGAGTTGTACCAGATACAAATACCTTAAAAGAAGAATGGATAAGAAGTTACAACTGGTTTACTTCTGATCAAATGTTTAATGATCAGTATACATTTACTAATAATAAAAGCTATAATGCAAGGGCAACGCTTGAACCAATTGAAGGATTAAGGATTGATTTAAATGCAACGAGAAGCGAAACAAGGAATTCATCTGGCGCTTATTATTATTTGCTCGATAGTTTGTCAAATAATTATTACCTGCATTTCGATCCTACAGTTGAATCTGGTAATTTCAGTATGAGTTATATCACTATAAAAACATTTAAACTAGGAACAGATTCATCTAACTTTCTATTTGTAAATATGCGTGATAAAATCCGGCCAGATATGTCGCACAGACAATATGAGAACGATACCAGTTTATCAGGTACCCAGACTGCGCTTTATGCTGATGGATATGGCCCACTTTCGCAGCAAGTATTAATCCCTTCTTTACTGGCTGCCTATTCAGGCAGGGATGCAGATAAAATATTTTTAGATCCTATGCCGAAACTTGCTAAAA
This sequence comes from uncultured Bacteroidales bacterium, assembly GCA_964496465.1. GTDB lineage: Bacteria > Bacteroidota > Bacteroidia > Bacteroidales > CAYFUP01 > CAZBZX01. The sequence goes on along the minus strand of CAZBZX010000455.1, from coordinate 2,853 downwards.
ACACGATTCCTTTGCCTAACTGGCGAATAAACTATGACGGACTTTCTAAAAAAGACTTCTTTAAAAAATATTTCAGAACTATTAATATCAGCCATGCCTATCGGTCATCGTATAATATAAGTAGTTTTAAAACTAACAGGAAATATAGAATTGATGATGAAACCAGAACTATTGCAAGGGACTCTATTGATAATATCCAGCCTCAATACGATATTTCATCTGTATCCATTACCGAACAATTTAGTCCCTTGCTTAACCTGGATATGACCTGGAAAAATAATTTAATTACCCGGATAGAATATAAACAAAACAGGGCAATTTCATTGAGTTTATCAAACAACCAGGTCACTGAAGTTGTTGGAAATGAAATTATTTTTGGAAGTGGATACCGGTTTGCAGATGTCGAAATAATATTCAATAGCAGGGCAGGACAAACCGCTTTTAAAAGTGATTTAAACCTTCGGTTCGATTATTCGATACGTAATAATATGACTATGATAAGGCAATTACTAGAAGATGTTGAAAGAAATGATGCAGAAGTACAAAGTGGAATGCGCATAAAATCTATTAAAATTACTGCCGATTATGTATTAAGTGACCGGTTTAACCTTAGGGTATTCTTTGACAGGGTAGTAAATTTACCACATGTTTCTAAGACATTTGATACATTTAATACAAATGTAGGATTTAGTATAAACTTTAATTTGATTCAATAAAGTTTCTAATTTTAAAAAATTTTATACTTTTGATATGATTAATAACTTAAAACCTAAACTATGAATATTCCCGCTGATATAAAATACACGAAAGAACACGAATGGATTAAAATTGAAGGAGATATAGCATTTGTTGGGGTAACTGATTATGCGCAAGGTGAGCTTGGGGATATCGTTTTTATTGAAATCGATACCATTGGCGAAACCCTTTCAAAAGAAGATGTATTTGGTACTATAGAAGCAGTAAAAACTGTATCAGATTTATTTATGCCTGTGTCAGGTGAAATTATAGAATTTAATCCGAAATTAGAAGAATCTCCTGAATTAATAAATAAAGATCCATATGGTGAAGGCTGGATTATAAAAGCTAAACCTTCGAGTCTAGATGAATTGGATGATTTGCTAGATGCTGAAGGGTATAAAGGTTTGATTGGATAAATCCATATAATTAATATTTCAAGAGCAAGAATAAAAACTAAGATAAGTTAACATCTTAAAGTTAAATAAATTAAACGAAAGGGTTCTCTTACCAATGTCAATAATTTAAGTACGTTAGAACTGAGTTACTTACCCTGTAGGACAAACCATATTATATAAAAATTTAACACATTTTTTATCTATTTGGCCTAAACAATTTAAAAATTACTATTATTGTTGGTAGAATAAAAGACAATTCTTTTGGCAAGGTTAAATATTTCTCATAATAAAATAATTGTAGTAAACAAAGCTGCCTTCGAATGGCTTTTCAATGAATTATATAACAATCTTTGCCGATTTAGTATAAAGTTCGTTCTCATACACCAAATTGCTGAGGATATAGTTCAGAATGTATTTATATACTTATGGGAAAATAGAAATGAAATTGATATTCATACTTCGTATTCATCCTATTTATACAAGGCAGTAAAAAATAAATCAATTGACTATTTGAGAAGTAAATATGCCAAAATTAATTTTGTCCAGGAAGATGCAGCCTGCGATTCAATAGAATATTCAAATCCCCTAAAGAAATTAGAAGAAGGAGAATTAGAGTCATATATAACGAAAGTTATAAGCGAACTCCCCGAAAAATGTTCCATTATATTTTCAATGAGCCGATTTGGTGATTTAACCAATAAACAAATAGCAGAGAATCTTAACATTTCAGAAAAGACGGTAGAAGCTCAAATTACAAATGCTATTAAAAAAATAAAAGCAGCAATGTGCAAGTATAAAGTCTAGTACTGAAAATTAATTTTATAAAAAATTTAGATACATCTAAGGGATAGTCAATAAAATTTCGCCATACTATAATATAACCATTAGGTATGAAAAAAGGAATAAATATTGATTTGGCTATTCGTTATATAAAAGATAAGATTAACGAAGCTGACAAAAAAAAATTTGAATCATGGTTGAATGAATCGGATAATAATTCTACACAGTTTAATGAATTTAGGGAATACTGGGAACTTTCTGGCAAAGCTTTTAATAAATATAATGCAGATATTTCTGAAGGATGGAAAATAGTAAGTAAAAAAACAATAAAACAGAGAAATTTAGTTTACAGTATACTAAAAGTTGCTGCATCAATTACAATAATAATTTCCTTAAGTATTGCAGGTAAAGTAATATATAACTTTTCTCAAAAGGAAGAAATGAAAACTATAGTGTCGGACAATTCTGTTATGTCAGTCCGGTTATCAGATAATTCCATTGTATTGCTTAATAAACATAGTGAATTAAAAATTCCTAAAGAGTATAACAAAGATAAAAGGAAAATATTTTTAAAAGGTGAAGCTTTTTTTGAAGTAACAAAAAATCCTGAAAAACCTTTTGAAGTATATGCTCATAACACAATAACAAAAGTATTAGGCACATCATTTAATTTACATACTGATGTGACTGAAAAAGAAGTACGACTTTCTGTAGTTACAGGAAAAGTTTCCTTTTCAAATGACGGTTCCCAAAATAGCAAATTGATATTACTTCCTGGTCAGGAAGGTGTTTGTGATATTTCAAGTGGCAAGTTAACCCAGGAATTGAATACAAATAATAATTTCATGGCATGGAAAACCAAAAAAATCCAATTTAAAAACGCATCGATTAAGGAAATATGTGATTTGATTAATCAAGTTTACGGTATAGAGATATTAGC
>CAZBZX010000454.1:0-3559 GCA_964496465.1 uncultured Bacteroidales bacterium | reverse complement strand
GTATCAACCCTCCAGTAATATGTTGTATCATTATATAAAGGAACATGAATATATCCTGTAGAAATAGACCTTTTTACTAATTCAACATTTTCTGTAGTGCTAAAATATAGTAAAAAGGAGTCTGTTATTATTTCATTATATTCCCATGTTAAATTCACTAATCCGGTTGGTGAACTTCCATCTGCTGGAACAGGGTTTGTTGCTTGTTCAGGAATTGTGGAAAATAGAGTGCTGAATTCCCATATATCTCCTACCACCGTATCATTTTCATTCACTTCATCAATTCTCCAATAATAGTGTGTTGCTTCCTCTATTTGTCCTGGTATATATTCAGTTTCCGTTTGGTTTTGAATGAATGGGGGTGGATTTGTTGTCCCAAAATATACATTATGTGATACAACATCTTTTCCTGCTACCCAAGTTAATGTAGGTTGTAGATTAACTTTTTTTCTTTTATTTACAGGATTGGGGATTAAAGCAAATGGTACAATATTTTCTAGTTTTGATTCGGGATCCCATTTATCGTTAAAAGTCCATAATGCATTAATACTATCTGGATTTGGATTATTTTGAGCATTTTGCAAATTATTATCAAACCAAGGAAAATCCAGTTCATCTCTATGACAATTATAATAATAAGTACGTTGGCCCCATTTTAAGGCTTCAGTTCCAACAAAAGTTATACCGCCACTGTTTTTCATATTTGCTGTGAATTGGCAATCTAACAAATAAAAAGCAGCTTCTTTATGGTACCTGCCCAGGGCAAAATTTTTCACTCCATCAAAATATGAACTTCTTATAACAAATTTATGATCTTCTCCACCACTACCATCATGCCAAATACTTGCATTTGTATTGTATCCAAAAAAATCACAATCAGTTATATAACAATACCCCCTCGGACAAACATAGTCTACATATCCTTCAAAATAGCATTTATTATGATAAAACATTCCCCCATCTGTATTCCATAAGCTTAAAGTATCACCACCTGTGGCTATAACATTGCAGTTCACAATAATAATTCGATCACCTCCTCCGCGAATGGCCATAGTGTGATCGTTATTATCTTCAATATCCGGATTGATCTCAGCAAAATTATTTTTTATGGTTAAGTTAGCAAAAGTAAGATCAGTAACCCCATTTTGAATATTAATTGTTGCTACCCCCCAATCACTTGTATTGGTTTCTCTCCAGATCCTCCTTAATTCTGAAGTTACAATTATTGTACTGTCCCTATCTTCACCAATCAATGATATATAGCTTTTTTCGAAGTATATTTTTTCATTATAAGTACCCTTCTTAATAAAAATAATAAATTGTTCAGTAGAATTTGTAGGAGCAGCATTAATAGCCTCCTGTATAGTTATATAATCTCCAGTTCCGTCAGCTGCAACAATTGCATCAGCCGGGATAGCATTTAATAGCAAAAATGTAAATAGTTGAAGACTGATAAAAACAATAACATTTTTCATGGTTATTTATTTAAGATAATCAATAAGTGGCATTTTTAATTCTTTCATACATTCAGTAGCTAAACTGCAAATATTTTTAGCCCCTATAACCGTTAAATGGGTATCGTCTTTTTTTCCTTCCGGAAAGTATCCAGCTGAGTCTGACTTAATCCATAAATACATTTTTTTTGATTTTTCGGGACCTAATTTTGTTACAAATTCTTCAGTTTTTAACTGTAAATCAATAAAATATACATTATTTTCAAAAGCGACCAGTCTTGTTATTAATGGGTATAATCCATGTGTGTCGGTTAATACAGAATCTTCGTTAAATTTTCTGCGAACTATTGGGCTTATTAAAACTGGTATTCCTCCCTTTGATTTGGTATCATTAACAAATATCTCCAAGTTTTTTCTGAAAGCTGTAATTGGATTTGCATATCGTTTGGGATCATATTCTTTTTTATCATTATGGCCAAATTGTATAAATACGTAATCCCCAGGTTCAATTTTGGTTTTTACTGAATCCCATAATCCTTCATTAATAAAACTTTTAGTGCTCCTGCCATTAACAGCATAATTTTGTACAATAATATTATCATCAAAATATAAATGCAACATCTGTCCCCAACCTCGTTCCGGATTTATTTCCGGATCGGGCTTGTTTGCCATAGTTGAATCACCGATCATGTGTATGGTAATTGGTTTGTCTTTACATGAGTTTAAACATATTACCAGAACCAGGAATGTTATTTTTGTTAATGCTTTCATTTTTTAAATTGAATCGTTTTAATTTCCCTTGAATTTACTGTAGCTATCGTTGCCATTAATTTTCCGCTAGTTACTGTAAGACCCTTCTCTATATCATTTTTTTGAATGATTTGATTTGCAGTGAACATAGTCCTTTCCCTTCCTTTACCCATTTTAAATTTCAGTGTTAAACCACTATTTGATGATAGTATTAAATCGCCTTTAATGCTTAATTTTTCAGAGAATTCCAAAATTACTGTATTGCTATCAATGGAGTAATCTAATAAATAGGGTAAGGTTTTATTTTCAGGATCCCATTGATTATTAAAAGTCCATACTGGTGTTATTTTTTCAGCAGTCAATGAAGAATCTGCAGTCTTCAAATTATCATTAAACCATGAATAATTTCCATTTTCTTTTTCACAATTATAAAAATAGGATCGATCACCGTAGAAATAAGGTCTGTTTTTTTCTGGACTTTCTGGATAGGTTACCCTATAAATTGGTAAATCACCCATGTTTTTTGAGAAATTACAATGAATAAGATAGAACTGTGCTTCATAATGATGCCTTCCAAGTTGAAAACCATTAACACCATCGAAATACGAATTCTTAATTACCAGTTTTTGGCTTTTATCAGTAATCCCGGCATGCCATAACGTAGCTGTTTTCTTTACCTCATAAAAACTTGAATTATCAATATAACACCATCCTCGTGGACAAACAAAATCAACAGCTCCTTCAAAATAACAATTAGCATGATAATACATTCCACTCTTATAATTCCATAAGGCTACTGCATCAGCCCCTTTGGTTTTAATAATGCAATTCAATAAAATTGTACGGGTACCTGTTCCGTATATACAAAATGCATGTGGGCCTATTTGAGGCTGGGTATTTATTACCGTTAAGTTTTTTAGTATAATATCGTCGGCATGGATATTTATAACTGCAAATCCAACTTCATTCTTATTATTTTCCCAGTCTTCTCTTAATTGGGAATATTGAATAATTGTGCTATCTGCACTTTCGCCTAGTAAAGTTATAAAATCCTGATTAACTCGAAATTTTTCATTATATATTCCATTTTTAATATAAATAATAGTCCTCTGGTAACAATACATTGGGAGTGATGAAATTGCAGAATTTATAGTAATAAACTGCCCGGATCCGTCTTTTGCAACAATAATATCATAAACTTCATCATTTGCACAAATGTTAATAAAATATAAGTACAATATATAGACTGAATATTTAAGATATTTTGATAATCTCATTTGCATTAATCGAAGTTATTGAAACATTAATTTTAAGTAATATAAATTATTGTCAAACGACATTTTACATAAGTACAG
>CAZBZX010000453.1:0-3569 GCA_964496465.1 uncultured Bacteroidales bacterium | reverse complement strand
TATACACAGGAAAGGATGTCAAAATAGAATTCAATTAAAATCTGGTCAACCTTACTAAAATGATAGAATCTTAAAGATTTTAGAGATTATTCTCAAGATGATTAAAGGACAATGCATATAGCTTTGATAGATTTTCTAAATCCGTTCAGAACTTGAAAATAAAAGGGTATATATTCACTTTCTTAATATTAAACTTAGGATACATAAATGCTCAAAATGAGCAAAATAAAGATACATCTGTGCGAGTTAAAAATTGTTTTGATTTTAATTGGCAGTTTCATAAAGGCGAGATAACCATAAAACGCCAGGTAAAAGTCGGTGGCCAGGGTGGGATAACAGATGTAAATGTTGAAGTAATTGCCAAAGACACTGTTATTAATTACACTGATTTGAATAGTTATAAAGTTTTTTATCCACCCGACTGGAAAGAGATTAACGTTCCACATGATTGGGTTGTTGAAGGCACTTTTGTACATGATAATAATATGGGAAGCCAACCCGCTGGCAATGGTTATTTACCTACGGGTATTGGTTTTTACAGGAAAGAATTTGAAATTCCGGCAATGGATTTAGGAAGAAAAATTTACATCGAATTTGACGGGATTTTCAGGAACAGTAGTGTTTGGGTAAATGGACACTATCTTGGTAACCACAAAAGCGGGTATGTACCTTCAAACTACGATTTAACCGATGTTTTACGCTATGGCAATGAAGGTAAGAATGTAATTTTGGTTAAGGTTGATGCTAGCGAATACGAAGGCTGGTGGTACGAAGGTGGCGGCATATACAGGCATGTATGGCTTATCAAAACAGACAGGCTACATGTAGCAAGATTTGGGACCTCTGTTTCAACCCCTGAAGTATCAGAAAAAGAGGCCACAGTAAGAATAAAAACCACAATTGAAAATGAATTAAAACAGGATAAAATCATTATACTTATTTCAAAAATAGTCAACAGTAAAGAGATTGTTATTGATACAGAAACATCCTCTCATATCATCGGGCCTCATAGTAAAGTTGAAATTTCTCAGACAGGAGTTATTAAAAATCCTTTACTCTGGTCGCCTGAAACGCCAAATCTTTACAAAGTTCTGACAGAAGTTCAAGAAAATGGAAAAATTGTTGATAATTATATAACTAAATTTGGTGTACGAACTATTGAATTCAATCGCAATGGATTCTTTCTAAATGGTAAACTATATCCTGTCAAAGGTACTTCAAATCATCAGGATTTTGCCGGGGTTGGAGTGGCATTACCTGATAAAATAAATGAATACAAATTAAAACTGCTAAAAGAAATGGGAGGAAATGGTTACCGTGCTGCACATCATCCTCCTACACCGGAAGTGCTTGATATGTGTGATAGTATGGGTATGATTGTCCTTGACGAAAACCGGTTTTTATCAAGTAGCACAGAAGGAATAGAAGATTTGACAACACTTTTACTTAGAGACAGAAACCACCCTTCCGTATTTATGTGGTGTTTGGAGAATGAGGAATGGATACAGGGAACTGTAACGGGAACAAGGATTCTTGAGTCACTTGCAGCAGTAGCCCATAAAATTGATCCTATACGTCCCGTAACTGCTGCAATGAACCACGGCCGGAATGAAGGAGGATATGCTGAAGTTCAGGATGTGGTAGGGTATAATTACGGGGATAAAAAGAGAGCCTATATAATTGACCATGATAATTATCCCGACCGGATAATATTTTCTACTGAAGGAACAAGTTATATCTCAACCCGCGGAGAGTATGAAAACAATTGGGAAAAAGGATATGTTTCGAGCCTGGGTTTATGGGAACCCGGGTGGAGTCCGCTGCCGGGTGAAGATTGGGCCGATGTGGTTAATTATCCGCATTTGGGCGGTATGTTTATTTGGTCTGGGTTTGACTACAGGGGTGAGCCAACCCCATATTGGTGGCCTTGTGTAAGCTCCCATTTCGGGATTATGGATATTTGTGGTTTCCCAAAAGATGCATATTATGCTTACAAAGCAGCCTGGAAAAGTGATCCGTTGGTTCATTTATTTCCGCATTGGAATTGGCTAAATAAAGTTGGGGATAGCATTCAAGTACACTGTTACACCAATTGCGAAGAAGTAGAGTTATTTCTCAATGGTAAAAGCATAGGAAAGAAAAATGCTGTTCGTTTCGAAAAACTCATATGGGAACTTGTTTATCAACCTGGCAAATTAGAAGCTATAGGATATAAGGCAGGTAAAGCTGTAACCAAAGATATTGTTGAAACTACAGAAATTCCTTCACAAATTTCATTAAATAGCGATGTAAATACTCTCAAAACCGATGGTTGTGATGTAGCTATAATTAGGGTGGCCATTAAAGATGAAAAAGGCAGGGTAGTTCCAACAGCTGATAATCTTGTCAAGTTTTCAATTGAAGGGCCAGGTAAGATTATAGGCACAGGCAATGGAAACCCAAGTAGCCACGAACCCGATAAAGCCAGTCAACGGATGGCTTTTAACGGGTATTGTTTAGTATTGGTTCAGTCCGAAAAGCTAGCAGGGAAAATCCGGCTAAAAGCATCATCAGTTGATCTAAAGAGTACTGAAATAGTGATTAATGCAGAATAAAAGGTAAAGGATGAAATTTTATTTTAAAATACTACTTCTGGTTTTATGTTCAGTTAGCACAAAGCTTTCTGCACAACAGGTATCAGAAATCAATCCTGAACTGCTTTGCAGACCTTGGACTGCAAAATGGATTTCATTTCCTGAATATTCAAATTCGGAATATGGTGTTTATTTATTCAGGAAAGAAATTATCATTAAAACAAAGCCTGACAAATTTATTGTTCATGTGTCGGCAGACAATCGCTACAAATTATATATAAACGGTGTTTATGTGTGCAACGGCCCTGCCAGAAGTTATTTGTTCAAATGGAATTTTGAAAGTATCGACATTGCCTCATATCTTCATCCTGGCAAGAATATTATTTCTTCTGTTGTTTGGAATTTTGCAGGACATCGTCCTTTAGCCCAGATTTCAGCTCAAACAGGGTTTATAATTCAGGGGAACTCGAAGAATGAAAATAGTATTAATTCAGATACCAGCTGGGTTGTTTTAAACAATACAGCATATAAACCTCTTCCTGTAAATATTAACCAATATTATGCTGTCGGGGCAGGAGAAGAATTTAACTGCGAAAAACATCCATGGGATTGGATGGATAAGGATTTTAATATGTCTGGTTGGAAACATGCCCGGGAAGTTGAAACGGGTAAACCTGTTGGTTGTATGGGAGAATGGGGAGACCCCTCCTTACACCTTCTTTCGCAAAGAGAAATACCTTTTATGGAAGAAAAAAATCAACGGTTTTTCAAGATTCGTCGTTGCAATATAACGAGCATTCCTGAAGATTTTTTAAAAGGTAATACACCTCTAACTATTTCGGCAAATTCGAAAGTAAAATTACTTATTGACCAAAATGTATTAACAACAGCATATCCTGTGCTAAATTTTTCGATAGGAAAGAAAAGTATAATAAAACTTACTTATGCAGAAAGCTTATTTGATAGTATTGGAAATAAAGGTAACCGGAATGATAT
>CAZBZX010000452.1:1788-3589 GCA_964496465.1 uncultured Bacteroidales bacterium | reverse complement strand
TTTTTTTTACATTTGTTACAACACCCTCTAATTTAAGTTCATCAGGTTCGGTAACAATTCCTGTGTCAAGTTTAGTTTCACCATCATTATCAGTTACTGTTACAATGTATGATCCAACTGATAAATCAGATAAATCTTCTGTTGTTGCTCCATTTGACCAAATAAAAGTATATGGTGACTTTCCACCTTCTACAGTCAAATCAAGAGCTCCATCAGAAGATCCATTAATACTGACATTTGTAATAACCAAAGTTGTTATTATTGGATCTGTGGTTTCTTTTTTTTTACAGGAAATTGATAGAATTATACTAATTCCTAATAACGAGAGAGTTAGAGTTTTCATTTAAATGAATTTATTGATTAATATGAGATAATGACGGATATTTTTTAAATAACCATTATTGCAATAAATAATTATTTCGTTTATGGTATTTGTAACTTCATCCTTTAGTTTGTTCACTTCGTCGGATTTTTATTCCAAATAATTGAAAGTTGTTTCAATTTTGACAAGAAATTCATTTTAAAAATGCAAAACAAAATGTCAAAATTAATTAACTTAAAATATCAAAAAATGAAACAATTAGTAATTTTCTTGTCAGTTTTAAGCATTACATTCTTAAGTAATGCAGTTGAAACTTCTCAAACCATTCGTGGTACTGTACTTGATAAAGATTCAAAAATGCCGGTAATTGGTGCAACAGTTATTATTCCTGGAACAGAGCCTCTTATTGGAACAGTTACTGATTTAGATGGAAACTTTAGAATCGAAAATGTCACTCTTGGTCGTAAGGATTTAAAGATTAGCTATGTAGGTTATGATGATGCTTATATTAATAATCTACTGTTAAATGTTGGCAAAGAAATGGTTCTAAATATTGAACTGGAAGAAAAAGTAATTGAAATGGATGAGATTGTGGTTAAAGCATATGGTAAAAAAGATGAAACAATTAATGAAATGGCAATGGTTAGTGCCCGTTCATTTACAATAGAAGAAACCGAAAGATTTGCTGGAAGCCTTGGTGATCCAGCCAGAATGGTTGCCAATTATGCAGGTGTTATGACTCAAAATGATTCTAGAAATGATATTATTATTAGGGGTAACTCACCAATAGGAGTACTTTGGAGATTAGATGATATTGAAATTCCTAACCCAAACCATTTTGGTGCATTAGGTACTACAGGAGGCCCTGTAAGTATGATCAACAATAATTTACTTACAAATTCTGATTTTTTAACAGGTGCTTTTCCTGCTGAATACGGTAACGCGATTTCAGGTGCATTTGATTTAAACCTTCGAACTGGTAATAATGAAAAAAGGGAATATGTTGGTCAAATTGGGTTTAACGGATTCGAATTTGGGGCTGAAGGTCCAATTTCTAAAGATAACAGGTCTTCTTATTTAATTAATTATAGATATTCAACTCTTGCTGTATTTCACCTTATTGGTTTTGGAACCGGTACAGGAAGCGCTGTACCTTATTACCAGGATTTATCTTTTAAATTCGATTTTCCAAAAACTAAATTAGGACGAATTACTTTGTTCGGATTAGGAGGTAAAAGTAATATTGATTTAGTGCCTGACACTACTTCTGAAGAGGGGAATGCTTATAATACAACATTTACTGAGACTTATTATGCTTCAGACCTTGGAGTGATTGGATTATCGCATTTAGTATTTTTTAATGATAAAACCAGGTTAAAAACTTCATTATCCGTTCAGGGTACAACAAATACTACTAAAGTTGATTCAGTTGCAGATATTGTAAATGATATTACAATACCGTATTTTCGTTCACATTAT
>CAZBZX010000452.1:0-1778 GCA_964496465.1 uncultured Bacteroidales bacterium | reverse complement strand
AAAATTTCATTATCAACAACATTGAAATCAAAAATAAATGTAAAAAACAACTATAGTGTAGGACTTACTTATGATCATTATATTGCTAATTATTCCGATAGTGTTTTTGTAAGAAATACTTATATGCCTTTTACTGATGCAAACAGTAATGTTGTTATGCAAAAATCAGAAGGTTTTATAACCTTAACCGATGGTGAAGGAGAATTTCCTTTATTAAAAGGTTTTGCCCAATGGCAACATAAATTTACCGATGATTTAACTGCTTATGGAGGTTTCTATTCTCAATATTTCAACTTTACAGATGATTTTGTAATTGAACCACGCTTAGCAGCTGAATGGGAATTTGAAACCGGTCAAACCATAAATGTAGGATTTGGTAAACATAGCATGATTCAACCTCGTCAGGTCTATTTTCAACAATATTATGATACATTGTCTGGTAAATATTGGAATTCAAATGATGAAGTTGGCTTTACTAAAAGTGATCATTATGTTATTGGTTATAATAACTTAATTAACAGTGATTTTCGTGTGAAAGTCGAAGCCTATTACCAATATTTATATAATGTTCCTGTTAATAAAGAGGATGAAACATTTTCAATGTTAAACCAGGGTGACTTCTTTGCAATTATAACTCCTGATAGTTTAATAAATGAAGGAACCGGAAGAAATTACGGTGTTGAATTAACTGTTGAAAAATTCCTAAGTAAGGGATATTATATTCTTTTTACTACTTCATTATTCGATTCAAAATATACCGGTTACGATGGAATAGAAAGAAATACAGCTTTTAATGGTAACTATGTATTTAATTTATTAGGTGGCTATGAAAAGAAAGTTGGTAAAGATAATATGCTAACTTTCGATTTAAAAGCTGTTTGGGCCGGAGGTAAAAGATATATTTCATATACTCAGAAAATTTATAATTTGGCTGCTCTTGGTGAAAATATTGATCCTGCTGATAAAATAACATTGGATGATGTTGATTATGATTATTCAAAATCATATGAAAACAGATATAGTGATTATTTTAGAGTTGATTTTAGAATTGGATTTAAAAAGAACGGAAAAAGATCAACCCAGGAATGGGCACTTGATTTACAAAATTTAACCAATTATCAAAGTCTTTTCCAGGAACAGTATGATCCTGATAAAAATGAAATCGTAAAAACATATCAACAAGGCTTTTACCCAATGATGCTTTATAGAATCCAGTTTTAATTTTAAATTAAATCTAACAGGTTTTTAAACCTGTTAGATTTTTGTTGCTATTTTTAACATTTTAAATAGATTATATAAAATTGATATAAAAATGCCAAAGGATAATAGATATATAAAGAGAGCTGCGGTAATTTTTTTTATTATTGGTGTATTAGTTATAGTTGGTTTAGATGTTGCAACACAAATAATTACTAATGAATTAAAGACAATTGAAATAATCGCACAGTTTTTAATTAATATTTTCATCACAGTTTCCATATGGATAGGAGCAGCATCAATTGTATTTTATTTATGGAAGAAATTTCCATGGGAAAAAGAACCTCTTAAACATTTAATATTGGAGATAATTGCATTAATTATTTGGCCAACAATAGTTGTTTTAGCTACATATTATTTATTTTACGATTATATACCTGATGAATCAAAATCAGATTCGAAATTAGCTAATATTATAGTGGCAATTTTAATTACATTTTTAGTTACTGCCATTCATGAATGCGTTGATTTTTATCATCAATGGAAAGAGAATTTTAATAAATCAATTAAATTAAAAAGAG
>CAZBZX010000451.1:0-3617 GCA_964496465.1 uncultured Bacteroidales bacterium | reverse complement strand
AATCTTACTAGTCACAAATCTACTTCAAAAATCCTTGCCCCGAATTGCCCACAACTTGTTTATAAATAAGGGATAACCTTACATATTTTACAATTGCTAGTTGGCAATGTATGGTTTTTATCTTTTTTCCCCATAGTGTATTTTTTAATTTTATTGCTTACTCCTAACTTGTTTTGTTCCACCTTTTTGTAAGCAAGAGCTAAATTATGAAAGTGTTTTATAAAATCAAAGTTTTCAGGTAGTTATTAAATTATAGCATAATAAAACTCACCAGCTAGTGCATGGTAATAAAACGTGCATATAATTCAACCCATTAAATCCTTTCCGTAACATAGGTAGGTCAGACCGTAGTTGGCTTATATATTTTTGTTTACTTGCCTGCCTTCCGATAAGGCAGGTCATACAGACACTGCGCCCCGCCTTGTTTTTACATGATGTTGTGCATTGTATATTTTATTTCAATTTCTCACGCTTCAATAATCTCGCAGAATGAAATACTCTTAAAATATCAACTTGGAATTCATTTACAATTTTATAAACAACTCGGTAATTTCCAGAAATAACTTCTCTGATTGACTTAATATTAAATTCGGGTACAATTCTACCTATATATGGATTATCAATAATATCTTGCGCTCTGAAATATATTTTATTTACGGTAATTTGGGCAAATCGCTTAGAATCTAATTCTATATATTCAAAGACATCTTTTAAATCATCAATTGATAATTGTGTCCAAACTATTTTGACCATTTGTCAATCATTTTTTTTACATCTTCATTCGATATTACTTGTCCAGTCTCAGATTGGTGAATACCTTCTTCAACTTTCTCAATAAATATCAATTGATCAATTAATTCATCGATTGTAAATGAATCTGGAAGGTTACTAATTGATTTCTCAACTTTATTTTTTGTTAGCATAATTTGTTTTTTGTAAAAATAATCAATTTTGAAGTTATTTCCGAAAATAATAATCCATTTAATTAAACTTTCCAATAAGAATTAAACTTCAACAATTATAAATATTACTCTCATTCTTTGAATAAATAAAATGTATTATGCACAACGGTCCTCGTGTAAAAATTATCTTCGATGAGCTCGCATACCTAAAGGTATATAGAAGTTAGCTTCGCTGAACTCTCCCGCCTTCGGCGGTTTCGGTTGGGCGGGTGTTATCCCGACTAACTTGCCTGCCTGCCGATTAGGCAGGTCAGACCGTAGTTGGCTTATATATTTTAGTTTACTTGCCTGCCTGCCGACCCAGGCTGGTCATACAGATACTGCGCCCCGCCTTGTTTTTACACGATGTAAGCACACGGTAATTATTAATGGTTTTTCAATTTCTATTTGGCAAAGTAAATTTAAAATCACTTCCTTTACTAACCTCACTTTCTCCCCATATTTTTCCTCCATGTTTTTCTACGAACTCTTTACAAATCAATAGCCCAATTCCTGTTCCTTTTTCTTTTTTTGTACCAATCGTTGACTGAAAATGTGAAACATCAAACAGTTTTCTTAAATCTTCAAGGTTTATCCCAACTCCATTATCCGAAACAGTTATTGTGACATTTTCAGGATCCTGCTTAGCATAAATGTTAATAGTCCCATTTGAATTTGTAAATTTAATCGCATTAGAAATTAGGTTCCGTAAAACTGCTTGCACCATGTTCTTATCAGCAAAAATGGTTAACTCCTCTGCAAAAAAATGATTGATTGTGATATTTTTTTCCTTAGCATTTGGATTAAGCATTTCAAGAATATCAAAACAAATAGATTTAAAACTCAATTCTTGTGGTTTGAATGATATTTTACCTGATTGGGATTGTGTCCAACTCAAAAGGTCTTCAAGTAAATTATAAATGTTTTCTGCTGATTTATTAATATTAAACGCACTATTTTCTATGGTTTCAATATCATACTTACGGATATTCTTTAATAAAAGGTTTGAAAAGCCAAGAAGTCCATTAAACGGGCTCTTTAAATCATGAGCAAGAATGGACAAAAAAAGGTCTTTGTCGATATTAAGTTTTAGAAGTTCTCTGTTAGATTGTATTAAAACTAAATCTAATTCTAATACACGTTTAAATTGTTGTATTAGCTTTTCATGTTTCGAAGAAAAATAATTTTCCTTTTTATCAAGCACACAAAGAGTTCCAAAAGGACTATTATCGGGGAAATTAATTGGTACGCCAAAGTAAGAAATCATGCCAAGTTTAATATCAGGATTTTGGTCCCAATTTTTATCAGTTGTTGCATTGGGAACTAATAATTTTTTCTGTGTTTTAATTACAGTTTCGCAATATAAGCCATACCATTTTTCTTTGTCGCCAACATGATAAGGATTATTCTCCGAGTTGCTGGAAATATAAACTTCCATAAATTCATTCTCGATTTTCATTATTAATGCAGCTGGAATGGAAAGAAGTTCAGCCAATAAATCAGCAATTTCCTGCCACTTTTTTAATACCTCTTCAGGTATATCATCAAATGAGTTTCTGTATATATCCATTGCTTTTTAATTACTGTGTGCTAACGGTCCTCGTGTAAAAATTACCTTCGGTGAGCTCGCATACCTAAAGGTATATAGAAGTTAGCTTCGCTGAACTCTCCCGCCTTCGGCGGTTTCGGTTGGGCGGGTGTTATCCCGACAAACTTGTCAGACCGTAGTTGGTTTATATATTTTGGTTTACTTATCATACAGATACTGCGCCCCGCCTTGTTTTTACACGATGTTACCGCCTGGCCATTTCTATTTATCAAGTATGTCGTTATAATCAACCCAAATATTCATTTTACTTATAACAAACTTTCTTATTTCTTTTGCAATCATAATGGCCTTTTCTACCTTCTCATTAGATAGATATATTGTTTCATTTGGATACCTAATTTCAACTGCATATCCCTGTAATTCCGAAACTATATCATAATATTTCTCGAAATCTGAATCTTTCTGCGTTATTAAATCTAGTAAATAAATCAAATCATGAGATAATCTAAATGAAATGGATTGAAAAACCAAATAAGACTTTAAATATTTCTCAACAGCTTGTTGGCAATGAAAAGTAACTGTATCAAGGTATTCAGGAATATGTAAATAAGTAATCTTTGCAGTACCTAAATCATGGTCTCCCTTAATTATCCAATCTTTTATTTTATCAACTTGCCCGTTCATATAAAGTTTTTCCTGTATTTAATACTTCATATACAAAACTAAATTCATTTTCTTTTGAATCGTTAATTTCTTTTGGGGTATATACTATTAAATCAATTGGAATCATTGATCCATAAAGCATTTTTCTAACTTGCACTACTCTCTGGGGTCTTGGTAAATCACTATCTTTAATTACAAATAAGTCTAAATCGCTGTTTTCATCTGGATGTCCAGTGGCGTATGAACCAAAAAGAATTATTTTATCAGGATTGTATCCAATTGCAATTTTATTAACTATTTCCAATATTTTATCCTTCTCGATCATACTTTTTTTTTGTAAATATACAAATATTTTGAGTTTAATTTGTTGTCGTTGTTGAAGTAGTCTTTATGGCTTGGCGGTAACTTCTTTATAAATAAGGGATAACCTTACCTATTTTACAATTGCTAGTTGGCAATGTATG
>CAZBZX010000450.1:0-3625 GCA_964496465.1 uncultured Bacteroidales bacterium | reverse complement strand
ATTCCATTTGATCTTCAAAAATAGCTTTGCTGTCATATAATAACCGTCCAATTAGTGTACTTTTACCATCATCAACACTTCCTGCAGTTGTAAAACGTAATAATTGCATATTCAAATATCCGGCGTGATTATTTTCCCCTTTATTTTTCATTTTTTATAAAATCTTATTTTTAAAGTTAAAGTGAATCCTGATTTTTTAATTGTAAGTTAATCAACAATTCAACAATAAAACAGTCTAACAATATTAACATTTAACATTAGTAATTATACATTTTTCATTATTAAAAGTATCCTTCTTTCTTTCTGTCTTCCATGGCAGCTTCTGATCTTTTATCATCGGCTCTTCCACCTCGTTCAGTTGTTCTTGTTGCAGCAACTTCATCAATAATATCTTCTAAATTATCAGCTTTTGATAAAGTTAAACCAGTACAGGTAATATCACCTATTGTTCTACAGCGAACATCTAATATTTCTGGCTTTTCAGTTTCTTTTAATTTCATAAATGGGGCAGTGGCAAGCCAAACGCCATCCCTAATAAATACTTCACGTTTATGTGTAAAATATAAACTTGGCATTTCAATATCTTCTAGATAAATATATTGCCAAACATCCATTTCGGTCCAGTTACTTATTGGAAATACCCTGAAATGTTCGCCCATATTTTTTCTACCATTAAAAATATTCCATAACTCCGGTCGTTGATTTTTTGGGTCCCATTGTCCGAATTCATCCCTATGAGAGAAAAAACGTTCTTTTGCCCTTGCTTTTTCTTCATCTCTTCTTCCACCACCCATTGCACAATCAATTTTCAATTCATCAATAGCATCAAGGAGAGTAACTGTTTGCATTTTATTTCTACTGGCGCCAACCCCTGTTTCTTCAACAGCTTTACCCTGATCAATAGAATCTTGTACAAGTCGAACAATTAATTTTGTTTCAGTTTTTTTCATAAGATCATCCCGGAAATCAAGGGTTTCTTGAAAATTATGTCCAGTATCAATGTGCATTAATGGAAATGGTACTTTGGCAGGCCAAAATGCTTTTCGTGCTAAATGGAACATAACAATAGAATCTTTTCCACCTGAAAAAAGCATTGCAGGATTTTCAAACTGTGCAACAACTTCTCTAATTACATAAATTGATTCTGCCTCGAGTTCACGTAAATGCGTTAATTTATAATTATCCATGCTGTATCACTTATATCTTCTCTGGCTAATGTATATTAGCTTTTATTGAATTTAACAATGTTAAAGAATTCGCAAATATATAAAATTCTGCCTAAACTGTTTATTATTTTTTGAATGGATGAAATAGATAAATACTGTTATTTCCCCATCTTAAATGCTAAAACTTTGTGTAACTTTGTGATAATCTTTGAGAACCTTTGTGGTATAAAATATTTAACCACGAAGTATCACAAAGAAACACTAAGAATTATTATTCTATCCTATTCCGGATCAAACCAGTTATGCGCATAAATTGATGATGTGCTTGGAAAATTGGAATTATACAACCTTTCTTCAGATGAATATGGGAACCTCCTAGGCATAATTCTTGTGCTATTTTCCAGGTTGTCAGGTAAATCAGTTCTTCTCCAATCAACAAATGCTTCCGGATTTAGAAATAAGGCAATGTATTTTTGGGTCATAATTTCTCTTTTTTTATCTGTATAATTGTATAAACGCCTTATGGTTTGATATTCATATTCATACATCCATCCATCATAATCTATATATGTTTCTGATTCTGTGGAAATTTTTTCAAGAAATGCCCTTACACCAGTTTTTAATGAATATAAAGCTTCTACAGTATCGTCAACCTCAAGTCTGGATTCAGCAATTATAAATTGTAACTCAGTATATGACATAAGAGTAACTGGTGAGTTAGGGTTTCCGTAGAATGTTCCGGCAAATGGTTCATTATCCCCAGCAATTAAATAAACCGGCCAAATGGATTGAGGAGTATAGACATTAATTCTGGGCTGCTTCTCAGCCTGTAATGAGTCAAAAAATGGATTATATGAGCAATCCCCTCGTTGTTCATCAAATTGATACATTGGATTTTTTTCGTTTTCGTTGGTCCCAAAATACAATTCAAAATCATCCTCGTTAGAAGCAAAAAAACGGGATGAATCTTCATTATATAAATTTATAATTTGCGAATATACAGTATTGTCTAATTTACTTAAATGTAAATAATATCTTAATTTAAGTGAGTAAGCAGTTTTTTTCCATTTATCTAAATCATTTTTATAAATTAAATCTCCTTCCAAATTTGTATAATTACTGTCTTCATCAATACTTAAGGCAATAATTGCTTCATCTAACAAATTTTGGATTCCAGCATATACCTCTTGCTGAGTGTCGTATTTTGGATTCAATATGCTATCTCCATAAAGTGCTTCAGAAAATGGAATATCTCCCCAAAGTTGGGTTGCTGTACCAAAAATATTTGCCATCAAAATTTTAGCAATCCCCTCATAATAGGGAGATTCTTTTCCAATTGTCTGAGATTTATCTATAATTTTTTTTAAATCATATAAAATACCGTAGGTGCTGCTCCAAAGACTGGCAACGTCTTTTTCGATAAAATTAAATTCGTTTATTTTTTTTGCCTGTTGCGATGTACCTTCGGTATATCTCATCCACATTGATGTAATACCTGCTACATCAAACCCACCCAAACGATATGCTAACGACACTTCCGAAGAAGCTAATAAAACGTCCATATTTACATCCTTTGGGCTATCAGGATCAAAATTGATATCAGGATCTATCCATTTATCACAAGATTGAATAACTAGTGAAGTGATAAATATTATTATAAAGCTTTTTATGATATTAGTTTTCATGTTATTGTGTTTTCTCATTTATTACTAAAATCCAATTTTTATACCGAACGAATATGACTTTGTTCCGGGCATATTAAAATAATCAATCCCTTGTCCATTTCCATTTCCAAACAAACTGGTTTCCGGATCTACTCCTGTATAAGGTGTGATTAAAATCAGGTTTTTACCTGTAAAATATACTTCTAAATTTTTAATAGGTGAATTTTTTAATATATTTCTAAAATTATAACTTATTGAAACTTCTTTTAATCTTACCCAATCAGCATCTTCAACAAAATCTTCCACCGGTCCGGTAAATACACTTCCAGGTCCAACAGAATACCATTTTTCGTCCATATTAATTTCAACATTTTCAAAACTACCTGCACCTGAAACTTCATCCCTATTTTCATCAAAATGTACAATTTCACCCTTCTCATTTAAATGGCCGTAGCGCCCAGTAAATGTTTTGGTTTCTGTATCCCTGGTTTCTGTATCTTTATGTTTGCCAAAATAATATAGAGCACCACGAGTTCCGTTCCATAACTGACCACCCTTTTTTATATCTAATAATGCAGAGATTGATAATTCTTTAAAGGTGATAGAATTATTAATTCCCATTTTAAAATCAGCCTGATATTTCCCAATAATTCCTGTATTAACATCAGCAAGTGGATATCCAATTTCTGAGTTATTTCTATCATCATTTAAAATGATGTTTCCATCTTCATCTTTTAACCACCTGGTGCCCCATAACATCCTGTAGGGTTCATTTAATACAGCGTGTATCTGTGG
>CAZBZX010000449.1:0-3627 GCA_964496465.1 uncultured Bacteroidales bacterium | reverse complement strand
AAAAGTTGTAGTTCAGGATGATAGTCAAGACAAAGCAACAGATACAGCTGATGTGTCTATATATATCTTGAATGTCAATGAATATCCACAATTTACCAGTAATAATAATTTTAGAATTTTTGGTGTCTTAACTAAAGGCGATTATATAGGATCATTAACTGCAACCGATCCTGATGGTGATGGTTTATCTTATTATTTATTCGATAATAGTGTAGATGATTTGTTTGAGGTTATTGATTCATCGGGAGTAATAGTAAGTGCAACAGATACTGTATTGGCAGAAACAAATCAATATGCCTTTTTAGTAAAAGCACAGGATGATGGTATTGGAAGATTATGGACACAGAGTTTGGTGGTTGTGATAGTAGATTCAAGTACATTAAAACCACCAGATAGTAACCCGGTTTCAATAGGGGATAGATTAAACCCTACTGAAATTAAAATTTATCCAAATCCTACTAAGGATATCTTATTCCTATTAATTGGAGAAGAAATTAAAAAAGGAACAATTGAAATTATAACATTTAACGGGCAATTAATTTATAGCAATTCATTTGAGCGGATAAATGAAAATCCAGTAAAACTTTCGATGCATGAATTTGAAAATGGATTATACTTTGTAAGAATAATAGCTGATAACATAAATTATCAATATAAATTTATAAAGGAATAGATACGGAGATTTATTTTACTGCTTCAAAAATTTCAACGGTAGCCCTGGATTTATTTAGTGTATAAAAATGAATACCCGGTGCTCCTCTTCGTAATAAATCTTTAGCTTGATTTATAGCCAGTTCAAGTCCGATCTCATACATTTTTCGTTTATCATTTTTATAAGGTTCAAATTTTTGAATTATTTCATCGGGAATTGCAGTGCCACTTAATTGAGCAAACTTATCAATTTGGTTGAAGTTAATTATCGGGATTAAACCGGGAATAATGCGGCAATTTATTCCTTTTTGCCGGGCTTTATTTAAAAATTCAAAATAGGTATTGTTGTTAAAAAAGAATTGAGTAATTAGAAATTCTGCCCCAGCCTCTACTTTAAGTTTTAAATTTTCAATATCAATATCCAGGTTTTTTGCTTCCGGGTGTTTATTAACATAAGCGCTTCCCCCAATACAGAAATTATGTATTTTTTTCGAAAACCCAATTAGGTCGCTGGCATGATTAAACCCATCCGGATTTGGACCAAATTGACTGTGCCCTTTTGGAGGATCACCACGTAAAAGCATAACATTTTCTATATCGTTATCTACCAGGTAAGTTAAATCTTCTTTTACTTTTTCTTTGGTAGCATTTACACAAGTATAATGTGCCATGCAGGTAATCCCAATTTTACGCTCAATAAATTCAACCAATCCAAAAGAAGTATTTTGAGTTGAGCCACCTGCTCCATAAGTAACGGTAACAAAAGAAGGGCATAATTTCATCAACTGGCCCAGGTTTATACCGAATTCAACAGCCTGAATTTCATTTTTTGGTGGAAAAAATTCAAATGAAAAGGTTTTATCTTCTTTATTAAATATTTCGCTAATTTTCATTAAATACGAAATTAATAATTTAAATTATGTGCTAGTAAAACTTCAGCTTGTTTAATTGAAATATTTTTTCGCTTTGCATAATCTTCTACCTGGTCTTTATTTACTTTACCCAAATTAAAATACCTTGATTTTGGATTTGCAAAATACTGTCCGCTAACTGATGCTGCCGGATACATTGCGTAATGCTCCGTTAAAATGATGTTGCATTTCTGTTCAGCGTTTAGTAAATCAAATAATATTCCTTTCTCTGAATGTTCAGGACACGCCGGATATCCCATTGCTGGACGAATTCCAATATATTTTTCTTTGAGCAATCCTGGTAAATCGATATTTTCTTTTTTATCATATCCCCAGAATTCTTTCCGTACCCTTTTGTGTAATACTTCTGCAAATGCTTCTGCTAACCTGTCGGCTAAAGCTTTTAGCATTATAGCTGAATAATCATCATTTTGGCCTTCAAAATATTTTATCCATTTTTCAATTCCTAAGCCACTAGTTACAGCAAAACCTCCAATATAATCAGTTATTCCAGTTTCTTTTGGGGCAATAAAATCAGCTAAACACTGAAAGTAGTTATACTCTTCCCGAATATTTTGTTGTCGTAAATGATGAAAAGTTGTTAAAATCTCAGATTTTGATTCATTGCTGTATACTTCAATGTCATCACCAATTGAATTAGCCGGATATATACAGAATGTAGCTTTGGCAGTAACCATTTTTTCATTTATAATTCTATCCAGCATGATTTGTGCGTCATCAAAAAGTTTTTTTGCTTCAACTCCCTTTTCCGGGTGATTAAAAATATCAGGAAATTTGCCTTTTAACTCCCAGGCATAGAAAAAGAAAGTCCAGTCAATATATTTACTTATTTCTTCAAGCGAATAATCTTCAAAAACTTTTTGACCAATAAAATTAGGTTTTGAAATATTCTCATCTTCCCAGTTTATTTTGAATTTTTTATTTCTTGCGTTTTGCAGAGAAGTATACTGGTAAATTTGTTTTTCTTTACGCTCTTCTCTTATTTTGGCATAATCAGATTTAATTGAATTAATATATTCCTTATTATCGGCTAGCAAATTACTCACAACTCCCACACTTTTTGATGCATCAAGCACATGAACAACTGAGTGGCTGTATTCAGGCTCAATTTTAATTGCTGTATGAATTTTTGAAGTGGTTGCTCCGCCTATCAAAAGCGGAAGGGTGAACTTTTCCCTTTCCATTTCTTTAGCAACATGGCCCATTTCTTCCAATGATGGTGTAATTAAACCACTTAATCCGATAATATCTACGTTATTTTTTTTGGCTTCATCAAGTATTTTTTCTGCCGGAACCATTACTCCTAAATCTATTATCTGATAATTATTGCAAGCTAAAACAACACCTACAATATTTTTGCCAATATCATGTACATCCCCTTTTACAGTAGCCAGCAGGATTTTTCTTTGTTCGGTTGAATTCGGATTTGTTTTTCGTTCCTCTTCAATAAATGGAAGTAAATATGCTACAGCTTTTTTCATTACCCTGGCGCTTTTAACGACTTGTGGAAGAAACATTTTTCCTGCACCAAACAATTCACCAACTATATTCATCCCATCCATTAATGGGCCTTCAATTATTTCCAAAGAAAACTTGAAATTTTTTCTGGCTTCTTTTACATCCTCATCAATATGGTCAGTTATTCCTTTCACTAAAGCATGTGCCAGTCTTTTTTCTACTGGTAATCCACGCCATTCTTCTTTTTTAGCTTCTGGAATTCCTTCGTCTTTAATTTTTTCGGCAAATGAAATTAACTTTTCAGTAGCATCTGGCTTCCTATTTAAAACAACATCTTCAACCAGCTCTAGTAAATCTTTTGGAATTTCATCATATACCTGTAACATTCCAGCATTAACAATTCCCATATCTAATCCGGCTTGAACAGCGTAATATAAAAACACCGAATGTATAGCTTCTCTAACAGTATTATTACCCCTGAATGAAAATGATAAATTACTAATTCCTCCACTAACTTTGGTATAAGGCAGGTTAGCCTTGATCCATTTAACCGTTTCTATAAAATCAAGCGCATAATTATTATGTT
>CAZBZX010000448.1:0-3632 GCA_964496465.1 uncultured Bacteroidales bacterium | reverse complement strand
TTATATAATTTACTTGATCCGGTTCCGTAAATGGCATTCCCAATATACCAGGTACTTGTGTTAAATTCGGAAGGTTTTGATATCCAGGCTGCTCCTCTGTCAATGTATTGATTATTATCAGTATATCTTGGGAAGAAGCCGGATTGGTTGTTATTTTGTCTTGTTTGCCAAATTGGACCATTAGTACCAGCAGTTAGGCTAAAAATGGCATAAATAGTCATGTTTTGACTTGTAATCTCAAATATATCAGCAAAATAGTCGTTGCCATCATCGAAACGTACTGCAGGTTTCCCATTTATTACATTTGTTCTATAAACAGGTTGGTTTGCAGATAATAATTGTATAGCATCATTATCATTACCAGAGGTATCAACCCAGGTTTGAATGTTATCTCCACTATCCAATCCTTGAATATAATCGGCTCTTAGCCATAATTTAACCTGACCACTGGCACCCACTCCACCAGGACCTGTAAATCCTAATACATCATTATCATTGATTGTAAATGTATGAATGGAGTCATTTCCTAATATGGCATTTGAAGAAGCATTTGATAAATCAACCTCTACTGTTTCATCTACTTCTACCAATCCGTCATCGTATATAATTAATGGAATACTATCTGATGAATTTCCTGCTGTTATGGTTAAAGTTCCTTCATCAATGGCATAGTCAGCATCATCTGTAGCTGTTCCCCCACTTATGGCATAATCTACAGTAACATCTAATCCTGAAGCTGCAGAAAGGCTTACTTCCAGATATGCCGGAGAAACATCTTCATTTCCATTTGATGTGATAGGGGAGAAGGATACTGTTGGTCCGGCATCATTATCAACTATAGTATATTCATAGGTTGAATTTGTTCCAATACTTGAATTTGCAGGATTTGATAGTGTAACAATTATGTTTTCATTTGCTTCATCTAATAAGTCGTTTATTATAAAGAAATCGAATGAAGTTTGTGTTTGGGTTGCGGGAATAGTTGCTGTACCACTTGCTAATGTATAATCAATACCTCCACCAGTAGCTGTACCACCTGTTACAGCATAATCCACAGTTGTTGGATTTGTTGGGTCAGCAAAATTTATTTCTATAAATACAGTTTTTAATGTTATATTTTCTGAATTTCCTGCACTATCAACTGTAAATTGTATTTTTCGTGAATTATCGTTGTCATTAATAGTAAATGTATGTATAGTATCCGGTCCTAAATTAATACTAGATGTTGGATTAGAAAGAGTAATTTCAATGGTCTCATCAGATTCTTCATCAACATCGTCTATTAAAGTTACTGTGATATCTGTTGTTGTATTTCCAGTAGTAATTGTTACAGTACCATCAGCTAGAGTATAATCATCACCGCTGCCTGTTGCATCACCACCTGTAATTGTATAATCAATATCAATATCTTCGTTAAGGGCTACATTTATTGAAATTTCAATGTTAGCTGTGCCATCACCCTCAGAAGCACTTGAAATGGTATCTGTAAATTGAATAACAGGTTTAACAATAGCAAAGGTAATGTAGTTCCCTGTTGAGAGGTTAACGCCACTTACATCGTACGTGCTGTCTCCTAAGGTCATGGCATATTGGGTTGCACCTGAGGCAAACGTGCCATTCGTATCAATTAATGCAACATAGCGCGTATATCCAGCTGTCTTCGCAGGTAGCAAGGAGGTGTCAAGGCTTAAAGTTACAATACCAACTTCACCAGTCTCATCCACTCGCCATTCCCTAGCAATTCTTTTAATATTGTTTCCTGAATTTGGAGCATCAGTAGTTGTCCAAGATGAATAGCCTAATGTATCATGCCCAAATATTAAGTAATCACCTGCATCTAGACTACTGGCATTACTTATTCTGAATATTTTTGCTGATTTCGCAGCTGAATGGAAATTAGTGGCATCTTCGTATCCTATACCAGCTACATTTATTCCATGTTTTGTATTGTATTGATACTTATCATTTGAAATGGTAATATTATATTTTGCAGCTAAATAATTATCGACTATAGTTCTTTGAGCTTTATTTAAATCATAGTTATAGAAAATTATTTCAGCCATATCACCACCAAAATAACCATTTGTAATTAATCTTGTTCCAATATTTAAACTGTCAGGTGTAATGGTATTTCCAGCAAAATAGTGAATAGAATCCCCATTTTGATATAAGTATGTTGAACCTGTACCATAAACAACATTGCTAATATACCAGGTGTTAAAATTAAATTCAGAAGCTTTTTGTAACCAGTTGCCACCTCTCCAAACATATTGATTATTATCTGTATAATGAGGGAAGAAACCAGAATTATTAGTGTTTTGAGTTTGCCATATTGGACCGATAGAAGCTGCTGGCATTCTTAATATGGTATAAAGGGTCATATTTTGACTGGCAATTTTAAATACTCCTCGATAATAATCATTTGTATTATCAAATCGAACAACAGGTTTCCCGTTTAATTCATTGGTTTGATAGGTCGGTTGATTAAGTGCAGCTAATTGAATTGCATCGTAATTATTTCCAGAAGTATCTATCCATGTTTGAACATTATCACCGTCATTTAAACCGTTTATTTTATCGGCTTGTAACCACAATAAATTGCTATTATTTGCCCCAACACCTCCAGGGCCAACAAAACCAGCAAAATCATTATCTTGAATAGTAAATGTATGTACTGTGTTTGCCCCCATTGTGGCATTTGTTTCATTTGAAATAGTTACTTCTAAAGTTTCATCTAATTCAACAATGCCATCATTGTATATTACTGGTTGTATATTTGCGCTACCGCTTCCTGCCGGAATTGTTAATGTAGCATCAGCTAAAGCAAAATCGGTACCTGCCGAACCTGTTCCGCCCGATATTGTATAATCGACAGTAATATCTAATCCTGATATAGCTGATAAACTTACTTGTAAATTAGCAGGTGATGTAGCTTCACTTCCTTCTGAAGAAGTGGCAGTAAATTGTACAGTTGGTATGGCATCATTATCTGTTATTGTATATGTATAGGTAGTATTTGCACCTAAGTTTGCATCTGTAGGATTTGAAAGTTGAATAATAATTGTTTCGTCATTTTCATCAATAGCATCATTAATTACATTAAAACTAAATGAAGTATTTGGATTACCAGCGGATATAGTTGCAGTACCATTAGTCAAATTATAGTCTGTTCCGCCACCTGTTGCTGTGCCACCTGTTGCAGCATACTGAACAGTTAAATCATTAACTGTATCAATATCATTCACTTCAATAAATACAGTAACCAATGTAATACTTTCAGCATTTGATGCACTTGTTGATGTAAATTGTACGTATCTTGGATTGTCGTCGTCATTAATTGAATACGTATGAATAGTATCAGCACCTAATATTACACCTGCTGTAGGATTGGATATTTTAATAATAATGGTTTCATCTGTTTCAATTTCAATATCATTGGTAATAACAGGACTAATATTTGCTGAGGTTGCCCCAGCTGTAATAGTCACAGTTCCATTGGCGAGTGTATAATCTGTTCCACTACCTGTTGCTGTTCCACCTGTAATAGTATAATCAACAGAAACATCAATATTAAGAGCATAATTTATTGACACTTCAATAGTTGCAGGAGATAATTGTTCTGATCCACTTGA
>CAZBZX010000447.1:0-3642 GCA_964496465.1 uncultured Bacteroidales bacterium | reverse complement strand
GATAATGAATGTTTATATTCTGATAGTGAAGGTTTAGTAAAGAATCTGGCAAATTCTGTTGGTATTGATGATAATGAATATATTCCAATTATTGTACCTACTGTATTAACTTTAAATGGGAATGGATTAAATGATACCTGGAAAATTCAAAATTTAGATAAATATGATAAAGTTGAAATACAATTGTTTACACTTTATGGAAGGTTAATTTATTTTTCAAAAGATAAATATTTAGTGTGGGATGGTAATATTAAAGGTGAGAAGGTTCTACCTGGTATTTATATATACAGAATTTCATTAAACGATAAATTTACAATTTCGGGAAAGCTTAACATATACTACTAAATGATGAAATTAACATTTAAGGGAAAGGCATTCAATAATAGGAATGCCTTTTTTTTATCCTAAAAAAAAGTGTATTTTTAAAGCAATAAAAATTATTTTAAATGATTGTTTTAGTCTTAGGATCTGGTGGTAGAGAACATGCAATTTCATGGAAAATTTCACAAAGCAACTTATTATCAAAATTATACATTGCTCCTGGAAATGCGGGAACTTCTGATTTAGGAGAAAATGTAAATTTAAATGTAAATGATTTTGAAGCAATAAAATCTTTTATATTAGATAAAGGAATAAATTTATTAGTTGTTGGACCAGAAGATCCTTTAGTAAATGGGATATATGACTATTTAAAAGGAGAAAGCGAATTAGCGGATTTAAAAATAATTGGGCCATCAAAAAATGGAGCAATTTTGGAGGGGAGTAAAGATTGGGCAAAGAATTTTATGTATCGACACAATATACCAACTGCAAAATTTCAATCGTTTAACGCGGATAATAAAGAGGCTGCAATTAAATATATTGAAAGTATATCAACTCCATATGTTATTAAGGCAGATGGCCTTGCTGCTGGGAAGGGAGTATTAATTATAAATAACAAAGAGGAAGCTATTAATGAAATAATTGAAATGTTTAATGGCAAATTTGGAAATGCTGGGAAAACAATTGTCATTGAAGAATTTCTTTCAGGAATTGAAATTAGTATATTTGTTTTAACAGATGGGAAAGATTATATAATTCTACCTGAAGCAAAAGATTATAAAAGAATTGGAGAAGGAGACACCGGATTAAATACTGGGGGCATGGGAGCCATATCACCTGTGCCATTTGCAACCAAAGAGTTTATGAAAAAGGTTGAAGAAACAATTATTCAACCAACAATAAATGGGTTAGCCATAGAAAATATTGATTATAAGGGATTTGTATTTTTCGGATTAATTAATGTTAATAATACACCATATGTCATTGAATACAATGTTCGAATGGGAGATCCTGAAGCTGAAGTTGTTATACCCCGAATAAAAAATGATTTATTAGATGTATTTATTAAATTAACAGATAATAAAATTAATGATATTAATATTGAATCTGAAGATAATAGTGTTGCTACAGTTGTAATGGTCTCAGGAGGATACCCGGAAGCATATGAGAAAAGTAAAGTGATAAATATTGATAAAAAAAACACAAATTCAAGCATTATTTTTCATGCAGGCACAAAATATTCTGATGGAAAACTTCTTACTAATGGAGGAAGGGTGCTTGCTATAAGTTCCTATGGAAAATCTTTAAAAGAAGCATTAAGTAAATCTTATAATTCAATTGACTATATTCAATTTGATAAATATTATTTTAGAAAAGATATTGGATTTGACTTAAATATATAAATTATGTTTTTTAGGATTTATAAATATAATCATCCCATCATTATTATAATAATTTTTGTATCAGCTGGTTTATTGTGGCTTCCAGCTTTTTTAAGCATTCCTTCATCCGATTCAATAACATATAGTTTTGAAATGCCATTATATTATTGGCTTATTCAGTTTTTTCAAGGAAAATATATAGCAATTAAACTAGTTTCTTTTTTACTCATAATAATTCAGGCAATTCAGATAAACAGGATAAATACAAAGTTTTTCATACTTGAATCAAGGTCATATTTACCTTCATTTATTTTCATTTTTGGTTGTTCACTAATACCAATGCAAAATTTAAATTCTCTTTTATTTGCTAATATATTTTTACTTTTTGCAATTGAGAGTATTTTTTCGACTTACAGAAATGATAATGCCTGGCTTAAATATTTTGACGCTGGATTATTAATTTCGATATCAAGTTTATTTTATTGTAAGGCATCCTATTTTATCATTTTTATTTGGATTTCACTTTTAATCTTACGGCCATTTAGAGGTAAAGAATGGCTTGTTTCAATTCTTGGATTTCTTTTACCATATGTACTTCTTAGTTCATATTTTTATTTGTTTGAAGATAATTTTATTTATAGGACAAATCTTTTTTTTAGTCAATTGTTTAGTGTTAATTACATGGGAGAACTGAGTTTATTATATTATATCTACTTGGGATTTCTTGCAATATTAATTATTTTTTCAAGTTACAGGATTATTGTTCATCTTCAAAAGAGAAAAGTGAGTGTGAGAAAGTATTATCAACTTTTTTTCTGGCTTTTTTTAATCTCATTCGCAATTTTTATTTTGAATGGATTAATTAATGTTGAGATTTTTCTCATGATTATGATTTCACTTTCCTTTTTAATCTCAAATTATATACTTTCCTTAAAATCTAATTTTTGGACTGAATTGATATTAATGTTTTTTGCATTAATTGTTATAGCAATACAATTAGCCAATTATACTTCAATAAAATTATTCTAATAAAAAAAATAAGATAAGTAGTTTTCTAGAGCTTTTTGACAAAGGAAAGCATTCCAACTGCTAAACCAGGCTTACCTTCTTTAAAGGAAAGAAATATATGGTATACTCCTGTTTTTTGACATCTGAAATCAACAAAAGGGTAATCCTTTCCGGTTGCTACATTATATGTAGAAGCTAATAGTCTATTATTGTCATATAATTGTAGAATTGCTTCTCCGGGGTAATCTTTTGAGTCACAAAGTGATAACCTGTATTGAGTATCTTTACTAAGTATAAGTGAGAATTTTTGTGGTTGAGGTGGATTTGCTTCTAATTGAGCTGGGAAATCTTTCAAGTAGGTTGCACCATTAAGCATCATTGTACAAATCTCAACAAGTTCGGCTTGTGATTGAGCTTTTATTTCAACTTTTACTGAAATAAAAACTACTATTAATAGTATTACAGAAAAAATCCTCATATTATAACTTGATTAGATTATTTCTAATTTCTTCCGATTTAAGAATAATTTTATTTAAGGTCTCGTCTGATATATTAATAATACTTTTTTCCACTGATTCAAAAATTAAATATCCA
Organism: uncultured Bacteroidales bacterium; assembly: GCA_964496465.1. GTDB lineage: Bacteria > Bacteroidota > Bacteroidia > Bacteroidales > CAYFUP01 > CAZBZX01. The sequence goes on along the minus strand of CAZBZX010000447.1, from coordinate 337 downwards.
TCAACTTCAATTGGTTGAGGATCTCCGATTTCTATTGTTATATTTACTTCATCAAATATATTCTTTAATTCGGAAAATTCATTACTCAGGTCTTTAAAAAATGGGTCTTTTTTATAGTTGTTTAATAGTCCAAGAATTATGGGAACAATAGTTTTTTGATCACCAATAGCATCCCTGATCTTTTTATTTGGATTATCTTTAGCAACCTGGGTAATTAAATAAATACCCTCAACCCAAACCCCAGTTATTATCAAAGTACTTAAATTGCTCCTATTATTCTCTCGCAAATATTGATCCATTTTATTAAAATTCTGTTGAGAAATTAACATTAATGAAT
>CAZBZX010000446.1:0-3687 GCA_964496465.1 uncultured Bacteroidales bacterium | reverse complement strand
TTCTATTAAATCATTTTTCTTTTCGTCAATCAATTCAAACCCGGATAGTTGTAATACATCATATAACTTTTTACGTTTAGATGGAGTTATTCTATTCTTTGTATTTACTTCCCCCAGCTCCACAGAAACATATGGAATACCCAGTTTTTCTAATATATCCATTACAATCAGTTTGCACCGGTTACACACCATATTTTTAATATAGAGTTTCATTGGTTTCATGTTAAAAATCAAACAAATTGAAGACTCTCGCATCAAGATGCGAGGAATCTTCGATCCTTTTATATATATTCCTTTTGTGTTCGCTAAAGCCGCAGCAAGCTACGGGGAATGCGCTCACAGGATTCAATAGTGCCAGGAAGCCCGACATTACTGATATTAAAAAATATAGCGTATCGATAGAGCCCCACCATCGCCCCAAAAGCCTGAATAACCAATAATATTAAAAGCAGGCTTCCAGTCGAGACCTATATTTATGGGAACTTCCCTAAAATTATATTCCATGCCCAGGATTCCATCAATACCTATAACAGTATAGCTTGTTCCGGGTGTTCCCCAATTTGCATCATCGCCGTTCCAAAAGCCTACATGCCCACCAAATCCAACATACCAATTTAATCTATCTGTGTCTAAAAACCGGTTATGAATTTCATAAAGGCCGGTAATTTCGAAGCCTCTCCATCTGCTGGACAGTATGCCTTCAAGTGCTGTCTTTGAACTAATGAAATGCTTAATGGTCAGACCATTGGCAAAACCTGCCCTTAAACCGATCCCCGTATTATAATCCTGTGCCTGGCTATTTAAAACCAAACAGGATACAATTAAAAATGTTACTGCAATTTTTTTCATTATTATAATTATTAAGTAATACCTACTCGTATGGCTTTTCAGTTTCGCCCCCGCCTTAAAACATGTGCGGGTCAGTCCATTTTTTACTATAATTACCCAACTTGGTAATATAATAATCAAATTTTTAAAATAATTAGAAAAAATTTTGGTAAAGGTAAGTTGCTATTCAGGCATATTCGTTACATAATTCCTTAGTAGAATTATATAATTCCCACATTTTAAACCCGAATTAATCAATACAAGACATAAAAATGACGAACTATTGATTCTATGAGGGTAATCCCGATTTAGTGATTGTTTCAATCTTAAAAATATAAGATTGATTACAAGCACTTTATCGTTTAAACATTTTCTAATGCTTAATTTGGATTAAAAATTTTGATACCTTGCTTTTCGAAGTTGCCTGAAATGGGAAAGTGTTGAGCCGGTTACTTTTTTAAACTGGTTTGATAAATGCGAAACACTGCTGTAATGCAATTTAAAGGCAATATCGCTCATCTTCATTTTACTGTAAACGAGCATTTCTTTAACGCGTTCAATTTTCTTTGTTATAATAAATTTTTCAATGGTAATGCCTTGTGTCCTTGAGAAAAGATTGCTAAGGTAAGCGTAATCATAATTGACTTTCTTTTTGATGTCAATGCAATAATCCGGTTCCTGAGAACCATCTAAATGTGAAATTAATTGACAAATAATTGATTTGATTTTCTCAACAAGGCTACTGGTTTTATTATCAATTAATTCGAGCCCAATATCTTTTAGCGCTATATCAATCATCTGCCATTTTTCCCTTGGAATACTCTCTTTTATATCTGCATTACCCAATTCCACCCTTTTATAATGAAGCCCCTGCTTAATTATTTCGTTCTGTACCATTAATATACAACGATCACTTACCATATTTCTAATTTGTAATATCATTAAAATTTGTATTAACCATTGTTTCTTTCTTTTTGTAATAATAAAAAGCAATTTTATTCCATTGTTGAAATAATATAAACCAGTTCTTCTCTGGTTTTCTCAAGTTTGTAACCCAGTCTCTCAATCATTTCACTTTCCTTTCCTTCAGGAAAGTTTACATCTTCATCCGTAATAACCGTTTTTTTTTTAATATTTTTTTTTCTTGTTCCAGAAACCTGTTTCTCTAGTGTGCATATTGTTAATATTTTTTGGTTAAGCACTTTTTTGGCATTATAAATATATTTTTAATATTTTTTAAAAATTTACACAATTCTTGAAAAAATTTACATGATTCACAGGTTTATATAGACTTAAGTTGTTTTACAGGATAAAATCCTTTCAGGTTAAGGAAAGCAGTGGTTTATAAATTTATATCCAACGCATACGCCAAGTCTAGAAAAGTCAAGATTTTTTCCGTTGTTTAAAAAAAATTCCCTTTAATAGTTACATTTTTACGTAAGCACTATTGTTAATATGTCCAATCATTAGTAGTAGTAATTAATCTTCCAAACTCATGTGAGAACCATCGCAGTATGGCGGATTTTTTGTTTGTTTACACATACACATTTTTGCTGATTTAGACTCATTAACAGTAAAAACTTTTGGTGCAAAACTGGTAACTTTATGAGAGCCATCGCACCAAGGTTGATTTGCTGACTTGCCACAAGCACACCATGCATAAATTTTCCCTGTTTCAAGTTGTACCATTTGCGGCGATTTACCAGCTACTTTTGGTTTTTCCATGATTTTAAAAATTTAGTTGTTTATTCTTAGTACATGACAAAATTTGGGTCCGTCCTGAAAGGACAGTTTATTTTAACCCAATGGCAATGTCTTGGGTAAAAAGTGACCACGTAAAGGTACGCCTTGAAAAGGCAACTTAATTTAAGCTGCCCTTACAGGACGTTCAAAGTCTTCATTATTCTATTTTCTAATGCGTTGCATTGGGTTGAATTAAATAAGGCTTTCAGCCTTTTCTAAAAATTATCATAATTTTTGTCATGTACTTAGTTATTTATTATACTTGTTCTTTACCTTAAATTATTCTTACATCAAACTTATTAAAATTCGATAATTTCAAATTTGCAAAACTTATCAGGATCAAATTCTGTATTGAGGAAATTTTCAGCGTTGACGACTCAATGAATAACAAATAAAATCTTTTGGTATTAATATACTTCAAGTTTAATATCAAGTGTAAAAACATCGTCAATTGCCTTGTCTCCTAGATTATTGAAAAATGAATTAGAGCCATACTTTACATCGAATTTCGACCGGTCGATATCGATTTTGGTAGAATATTCATTTCCTACTTTTACAACTTCAAAGGAGATTCTATCTGTTTTGTCTTTAATAGTAATATCTCCTGTAATAGTAGCTTTCCCATTACTGAATTTTGTGCTTTGAGTAACCACAAATTTAGCTATGGGATATTTTTCTACTCCAAAAAAGTCATCCGATTTTAAGTGACCTACTAATTTCTGATTATAACCTTCGTCTTCAAGGTCAGTATTAATAATAGTTGTCATATCAACAATAAAATTACCTGTTACAATTTTATTATCTTTTAACTCAAAATATCCACTCTTTAATTGAATATTACCTTCATGTTGGCCACCAATCTTTTTACCTAGCCATTCAACACTTGATTTTTTAGTGTTTACTTCAACTTTTTGAGCAAATATTGCATGGCTTGATAGCATTATAATAAATGCTAATACAAAATTTAATTCTTTCATTTTCTTATTTTTTTAATTATTAATAATAGTTGCCAGAATACTTTAAAAATCAGAAGGGTAAAATTAGCAGATGGTTAATTTTCGAGGCCTATAGCTTCTTCATACGCCTTTATAAAGCTCGTATATAAGGTAAAGTAGT
>CAZBZX010000445.1:0-3707 GCA_964496465.1 uncultured Bacteroidales bacterium | reverse complement strand
TAGCAAAATAAAGCCTCTTAAAGATTCTGAAAGAAAAATATCGAAAAGAAATAATGTGTAGATTACAACCAGCTTATAGGTCCTGTTCAGAAAAGTATGATTTTCAAATCTTACTAAAAATGAAGTTGCCAAAACAAAATACCTATAGTATAAGAAACAACAAGCCATACTAAAATAATTATCGATAATGGAATCTCATTGATCATAACTAGTAATTTATCATTAAAAATATTAATAAATGGTAAAGAGAATGAGATTATTAATATACTTCCAGGGATAATTCTTGCTATGAAATCATAAAACACCTGTGGTATTATTGATGCTAATGAACTGGGAGATTTTCTTTTATTCATTTATCAGTTTATTAAAAATTTTAGCAATTTACAAAATATTGATTTACAGATGAGTAAATATTAATAAATTTTACTTTTAAAATTGAATAAAGCATCATTAATTTCTTTCTGTTCTCTTTTTGTAATCAATAAATTAAAACTTTCAAATACTAATTCCTTTATTTGTTTTCTTTCCCAATATGCCAATGCCTTAATAATATCAAGCTGTTCCTTTTCAACAATAAAAGTTGCCCGTATTTCGGTTTTATTATTTTCAGCTTTCTTAATACCTGCTGTATTATCAGATAATTCTTTTTTAAACAAATTATCCAGTCCCGATTTAAATTCTTTTTTACTCATATTACATGGTTTACCTGTATTACTTTAGAAACTGATATTACCGATATTTTTTATATTATTTGTATTATCCATAATACCGGTATTATTCGTATTATCCATATTACCTGTATTATCAGGATTACTCATATTTTCATTATTACCCATATTATTTAACTGTCAAACCGTAAATAGAATTCAGTGCATAATTGCTTGTAATCATTTGCCCCGTTTGATTTTGGGCTGTACGTTATTATATCCGTTCCCGAGCTGGGAGCCTCGGCCAATGCAATGTTTTCCCTTATTTTGCTAAAAAATACCTTTTCATCAAAGTGTTCTTCAATGGTGGCATGCACATCCTTATTTAAAATTTTCCTTTCATCATAATAGGTTAATATAATGCCCCCTATTTCAATATCCGGATTAAGCCTGTTTTTAACTTTTTCAATTATTTCCAGCATTTTCGATAATCCCTGCATGGCCAGATAATGTGCTTGTAAGGGAATAATTATATATTCGGAGGCTGTAAAAGCGTTTATGGTTAAAAATCCTAATGAAGGCGGGCAATCAATTAAAATATAATCATACTTACTTTTAACTTTTGATATCAGCTCTTTCAGTATATATTCCTTGCCCGGTTCATTGATCAGTTCTGTTTCAGCAGCCGACAAATCAATACATGAAGGGACTATATCCAGATATTCATTTATCGGTATTATGGGCAATTCAATCCCTTCTTTTAAGGCATCATAAACTGATTTATCAAATTCATTAACACCAAAGCTATGGGTAAGGTTTGCCTGCGGGTCAAAATCAATGGCCAGTATTCGTTTTTCCATTGTAGCTAATGCTGCTGACAGATTAACAGTGGTGGTGGTTTTACCTACACCACCTTTATGATTCGAAATGCAAAATGTTTTATTCATTTTCTTAATTTTTTTGGTTTATAATTAACTAAAGAGATTTTCAATATCATAGTGAATATTATTAAATACATCTTCAACAGGTGCCTTTTCCCTTATAACCGGAAGATCCATTAAGCCACCCATTGGTAACGGGAATTTTATACAGAATTCTTTTTTATTACTTTCTACAGCAATACCGGCAAATTCACCTTCATCAAGGCTTAATATTTCCTGTATTGTAAACCTGTCCCTCTGCTGAACCGTTTGACTTTCTCCTGTACTTGTACTAATCTGGTTGCCATATGAACTGCCTCTGTTTTCTGTTGTAAATTTTTGATCCATTTTACCGAATTTTTTACTTATCATCTCTGCTGTTTCAATATCACTTACCCTGCCAAAAAACTGGGTATTTAAATTGGCTGTAATATTTCTCGCTTTTATTTTTCCATAACTTGCCTCAATTTGGCTTAAATCCTGAGCGCAATAAACCAGTGCTAAATTATTGCTTCTTGCAGTAGCAGGAATAGTATCAAGTTTAGGGATATACAGTGTCGGGGCTTCATCCAGAATAATAATGCTTTTATTTTTATGAGGTTGGTTCATCAGTTTACTTGCGACAGATGTAATCAATGCAAATAATGGTGAGTAAGTTTCGGAAACCTGCGGGTTATTGCCTAAAGTTAACCAGACTGGATTTTGAGGATTATTGATTTCCAGTGAAAAATCGTTACCTGATAATACATAAAAAATTTCAGGAGTATTTAATGAGCCTATTGCATTTTTTAATGTACTCATAACCCCTGCTAACTGACTATCAGCTTTCTTTTCAAAAGCAGTAATAACACTTGCAATTACTCCCTTGGTTTGCTTATCAGTTGAAAGCAAATTAATTATATTATCATCCGGCTGCAGTGTTAACGCAATTACATGCGGTAAAGAACTTAAATGGGGCAATTTCTTTGCCAGAAAGAAAATAATTGCACTAAGCATTTCTATTGATGAACTGATCCAAAAATCCTGTTTTTGAATGCTTTCCGGTTTAAGGTTATTGATTATGGTTGTAGCATATTCCTTTGCATAAGAAAGATCTTTAATATATGACGGGTGCAAAGGGTTTACCCTATGCGTTTTATTAAGGTCTTCGAAATTTATTAAATATTGTTCCCTTGCCTGGATATTCCCGTTCATATGCCTGTAATAGTTTAATTCCTGACATAATGAAGGATATTTAAAATCGTATAAAATGCCGCAATAATCCTTTTCAACGGCGCTTTTAATTATTGGTCTTATAATAGATACACTTTTACCACTTCCCGCACTTCCTATAATTAAAATTCCCCGAAAGGGATTTCTGAGTTCCAATGGGGGTATAAGAATGCTTAAGGGGTTCTTTTTTGCTTTTTTATCCGGTTTTACTTTCCTGGATTTTTTTTCTATACCAAATACATTAATTACCAATTTTGACCCATTGTATATTACTAAAAACAAAATGAGTTGATTAAAAGCTAAAATTTTACCAAATTCTATTAGAAATTCTAAATCAAAAATCTCATTTATTTTAACTTCTCCTGTAAATATTTGATTAAGCTCACTAAAATCCTCTCCTCTCAGGTTATATAAAATATAAAATACATAACCAAATACCTGTAAAAGAAAAGCCGTAAGTAATGAGATTCGGAAACATTTGCCTCTCGTTCCTTTTTCAAACAGGATAAAGTAATATCTGATTACGGCCTTTGCAAATATTAGCAATAACCGAAATAGCTGAAAAAAAATGTTTGGGTTAACGTCCATGATTTAAATTTTTAGTTTGTGATTGTTCTTTTTGATTTAATTGTAAATTCTCTTTCTGAATTTTTAACAATTCTTTCACCTGCTGCTCAATTTCATCTTTGAGTTCGGGTTTTTTCATAGGGTCATCGATTGATTTCGATAGTTTTTCTTTGTTTTGCATGCTTAATGCGAGTTTTTTGTTTTGTTCTTCCATTAGTGCCTTGTTTAACATATTAATTTTTTCTTGTGCTGTTCCTTTTTCCATAATCCGGCTATATTCAAATGTTTCTTTTACCTCACGTTTATACCTAAAATCCGCAAGTTTATAAATCTAGACAGCTTCTTGATAAAAAAATTATTT
>CAZBZX010000444.1:0-3715 GCA_964496465.1 uncultured Bacteroidales bacterium | reverse complement strand
ATACGGGAGAAAATTTACTTCCTCCCGTATGTAATTTTACTTATGATATTAGAGAGCTTTTTTAATTTTTTTCCCTTTACTATTTTCTGCTTTTGTAATTAAAAAGTTAGAGTGAAGGATTAATAAATTGCACCTTTTATAAAAGTATCTGGGCTGTATTAGAAAGTATCGTCCAATAATTAATATTATTTAACTGATATTTTACTCAAAGGTAAATACCAATTCTCAGGATTCATCAACTTTGTTTTTATCTCAGCTGATTTAGCCGGATCCGCAAATTTCGCAGCTATTTTATTAGCAAGATAAGCTGGATCGTTTCTCCTGGTAGCAACTCGTATTAAATCAAAAAACCTTTTTCCTTCAAAAGCTAGTTCAAGGGCCCTTTCCTGTATTATTAAATCTTCAATACTTTCAACAGTACCTCCACTTAATGCTTGTAATGACACTCTTCCCCGAACACCTGCATTTTTACTCCATCTTGAATAACCATCTGGCCTTGTTACTGCCTGACTCATACCTAGGTTAAGAAGAATTAGTGCGGTTTCACTTTGGCCTAAACGGTTTAAGGCTTCGGCTAATAATAAATGTATATCCGCATCTCTATATAGAATAATATCAGCACTTAATCTTATCTCCTCAAGATGATATTTAGTAATTACCGGTTCTTCACCACTATATTTAATTGTTACTCCTGATCCCCGATATATATCACCTATATTACCATTTAATTGTACCTGGGAATTAAAAGCATCAATAATAACAGATGAAGGTTTAACCATATAATTGTAATTCATTACAATCTCAATAGGGTTTGGTTGTCCATCCCAATACGAATATGGAATTACAGAAATAACAGTTTCGTCCTGACTGGATGAATTAATAAATATATTCTGCCAGTTATTATCTTTATATGAAGCATCAACCATATAGCCGTTAGACCCTTGCCCGTCAATACATTTCTTTAAATAAAATGCAGCTTTTGCGTAATCATTTTTTTCAAGATATAATTCACCAAGTAGGGCTAAATGGTCAACTGGAAATCTATAAATATCTTCATCATCATAAAACGGCAGTAATTCAGCAATCAGTTTGTCAATAATTTCAGCTTTGGATAAATATTTGGGAGGTTTTGAAGGATCAATACTGGTAAGATTATCTTCAATAAGACCAACTTCTCCGTTGAGCTTAGCCAACATAAAATAAGACCATGACCTTAAGGTAACAAGGGCTCCTGTATATATTGCAAGAGTTAACGAATCGAAGTCCCTGTCTTTTTCCATAATGCCTGGCAGGTTTGGAATAACTTCATTAACATTAATAATTTCTTTATAAAATACTGAGGGATCCAGGTATGGATTTGTTGGGGATAAAACATGATTATAGATGTCAATCATATCTCTATCAGCATTTAAAGTTACATCCATAAGGTCTGACCTTAACCCGTCTACTAAAACAATATTATCAACAACGTCCTGTAAATATCCAAAACAACCTAAATAAGAAAGGTCTGCATCTATACCATATGCATAATGATCGGATGGTTTGATACGATTACCGGTTGGGGTATCGAAAAACTCGTCTGAGCAGGAATTAAAAACAAATATAGTTCCTGCTAATATAAATGCTACTGATAATATATTGATTACTTTTTTCATAAGATAATAGTTTTTTATAATCCTAAGTTAACACCGATGATAATTGTTCTTAATTGTGGAATTTTACCAAAATCCAATCCAAGTAAAAATGGATTATTCAAATACATTGTTTCTGGGTCATATCCTGTATATTTAGTCAAGGTAAAAATATTTGATGCTGATAAAAATAAGGTAATTTCTTTCCCTGATTTCTGGAATTTCTCTAGTTCTTTGCTAATTTTCAATTCTTTTAACCTTAAATAAGAACCGTTCTCAATCCAACGATCTGAAAAAACATTATTCCCATTAATATCATTAAATGAAGCTTTTGGTAAGGTTGAGTTTGTATTATCCGATTTCCACCTGTCTAATACATCCGGGCTTTGGTTTGCATAACTATCCATAGCGGTCATTTGATAACGAACATAATTGTATACATCATTTCCAACAGAATAATTAAATAAAGCCTCGAATTCATATTTTTTATATGAAATTGATGCAGAAAATCCACCGAAAACGAGAGGATTAGGATTACCAATAATTTGTTTATCGTTATCATCTATTATATTATTCCCATCAACATCTTCAAATATTACATCTCCGGCCCCCATTACCCATCCACCTGGGCCGATGATACCATTTGCCTCGGCATTGCTTTTATATATTCCCTTGGTTTTATATCCATAAAATGCATTCAACGTATTTTTTTCTGAAGTTATATATTCAGCATTATAAACATTTGTAATTAAAAATGATGTTTCGCTATCGGTAAAGTCTAATTTACTAACCCTATTTAATTGTGTTGCTATGGTTGCATCAAAAACCAGTATCATATCATTTCGATATTTTCTGGCATTAAAAGACAATTCAGCTCCACTATTAAACATTTTTCCGCCGTTGTTATAATAATTTGTAAAACCATAATTATAAGGAAGTTGCTGATTAATAATTAAATTGCTTACATTTGAAAAATAAACGTCGGCTTGAATATTAACTGCTTTTTTCTTCATTGACATATCAAATCCGATATTTATGGTTGATTTCTTTTCCATCTGTAAATCATAATTTGGATTATATTCCCGAACAACAACTCCTATATTATTATATCGTCTTCCTGAATAGTATAGTTTTGAAAAGTCATAAATATCGGAGAACATATTACCTGACAAATCCCAGGAAATTCTCATTTTCAGGTCATCCAACCATGATTTATTATTCATTCGATTTTCTGTTAATCTCCATGCAGCCTGAAGGGATGGATATACATTAAACCGATTGTTTTCATTTAGGGCAGAACTACCATCAACAGAAAAGGAGCTAGTTAAATAATATTGATCAAGATAGGAATAATTTATTTGTCCAAAATAAGAAATCCATTTTAAACCTGTAACATTACCATCCGAAACCCTTAAATATTCAAAACCTGAACCTTTCCCAAGGCTTCTGAAATCATCTGTTGGGGTATTATAATCTATCGCAATGTTATTCTTATAAGTATTATTCATATAGCGAAGACCTAGATATAAGTTAATAAAATGAAGGTTATTGAAATTGTTTTTATAATTAATAGTCGCAAAATTTTGTGTGGATCTAAATTCAGTAACCATATCGCGAGGACTGTTTCTTATAACTCCTGTGTGTACAATACCTATGTTAGGTATAAATATGCTTTCACGATCATTATTGAAACTTATTCCGGTAAGGTTTGATATTGAAATTTTAGAATTTATTTTAAATATTGCTTTAACTGAACTAATCAAATGCACATTTCTCCCTGAGCCCAATGAGTTTTCAATAATTGCAGCTGGATTACTTGTATTAAAAGCACCAACATCATCCAAATGGGCTAATTCAGATCCGCTGGAAGTTTTTTCATAAGCCCCGGCAAGTGGAGGATTTAAGAGGCTTGCTAAAACTGGATTTGTATAGACATTTGGGCCCATATTTGATAAATAGGTGTCTGATAAAGACAGTTTGGTATTTGGAACAACTGAAAATCTATTGGTAATATTAATCTTACCATTTAACCTTAAATTGTATCTTGAATAACGCCAGTTATCATATGGTCCACCTTGTCTTAC
>CAZBZX010000443.1:0-3725 GCA_964496465.1 uncultured Bacteroidales bacterium | reverse complement strand
AATTAACAGAATATTGAAAGCTTGTATCGAAAATACTTTTTCCAAAAGATACAAATTTTCCAGAATAGTTCAGGTAATCAAGTACCGTTGGCATAATATCAATTTGTTGAGTAATTTCATTATGCTCTCCAATAAACCTTTCATATATTGGATGAAAATAAATTATAGGTATTTTAAATCTGCCTATTTCAGTATTAAATTCTTTACTTTTTCCGGATGTAGTATGATCGGCGCATAATATAAACAATGTATTATTATACCATTCCTGAGTACTTGCTTTTTGAAAGAATTTAGAAAGAGCATAATCCGTATATTTAATCGTATGAATAATTCCAAATTTTTCTTTTGGAAATTTTTCTTTATATCTTTCTGGAACAACATATGGAGGATGTGACGAGAGTGTAAATATTACAGAAAAAAAAGGTTGTTTAAGGCCATTTAAAGTTTCTGCAGTAAATTGCAAAAATCCCTCATCATAAATTCCCCAGCTACCATCATAATCTGATTTATCTGGATATTCTGACATGCCATAATAATTATCAATATCCACCATTTTACAAAAAATATCAAACCCCATTGTCCCATTCTTACCACCATGAAAAAAAGAAGTATTATAACCATATTTTTTTAAATAAGTGGCTGCGCTATTTAGTTTATTTGCAGAAAATATGGAAGCAGAAAAAGAATTATTAAATAAAGTGGGCAGTGATGATACAATGGCAGGCAAAGCATCTGCGGAACGACTCGCATTAGCATAAGCGTTTTTACAAACAAGGCTTTTTTGCATTAATGAATCAAGAAAGGGCGTATTTGATGTTTTAATTTTATGATTATATCCTTTAATAAATTCTGCAGAAAAACTTTCCAGAATTATTATTACTACATTTTCGTTTTTAAATGGTTGACCTTTATAATATGACCTGATAGGAGAATAATAGTTTTTTACTAAATTATCTTCAAAATATTTAATTTCATAATATTTATTATGACTAATTGAATTAACAATTGTAAAAGGAGTATTGAGTAAAATAGATGTGTATTTTGGCTTAACATATTCATTGGCTGAAATAATACGAAGAGGTTTATGACTAAGTCCACGGGCACAACCAAAGCCGAGTAATAAAAGTACAATTGATATAAAAGGGATTAATCCAAAATTAATAATGGGATTTTTGCTGATATTCCAGTGATATTGTTTTATAGAGGGGTAAAATTTCCATAAACTATAAATACAGGCTATCCATAAAACTGCAAGTAACCAGTAATCGCGTATGTATTGCATAATCATAACCCCTGTATCGGTACTTATAAATATCATGCTAATCATCTCAAACCCACTCCTTTTATTTGTGAATTTAAAATACTCAATATCGATAATATTAGTAAGCAATAATATGGAGTTTATTACAACAAATCCAATCTTCAGAATTCTTTGATAAGTAATTAATCCTTTAAATTTTCCCGGGATAAGGTGTAGTAATATAATTGGAAGATTTATATAATATATTACAGCAAAATCAAATCTAATACCATAAAAAAATGTACTAATGAGATCTTTAAAACTGACAGGTTGAAATAATGAAAAATTATATATTAAAAATAATATTCGGGTAACGGAAAATAATATCAGTATTAAAACAATACGCTTAATTAATACAACAATATGGTTTATAGAATTCAAATTAGTCTATATTAATATTCAGATTTTAACTTGTTAAAAATAGTAAATATTATAAAATTGTTACATAAATTAATTAATATCGAAAGAAATAAATAATTAAATGTATTTCAATTCAAGTAATTAATTGAATTCTATAAAATCAAAGATTGAATAAATGAAAAAAGCCCTAAAAATAGGGCTCTTCGATACAATTTACTATTTTACTTTACTATATAAATCTATATTACATATGAAGTTTTATTTCTTAACAAATCTTGCCCAAGTATTATTACTGGCTTTTAACAGATAAATTCCTTGTTGTAATCCAGAAATATCAATATTTCTATTTGTGGATCCTTTTAAAATTAATGCTCCAGTTATATCAAATATTTCATAACTTATAATATCTTTCAATCCATTAATCGTTAACAATTCATTTGCCGGATTTGGATAAACTATTAGATTCTTAGTGGATTTTATGGTTATATTATCTGGTGGAGCTAAATCAACTCCTTCCATGTGAGCAACAGCGTTTAAAAAAATAGTCTTACAGGCATCATTTCCATTAAATGCCGACATAATATTATCAGTAACTTCCGATTTACAATTGTCACCTTCAACTGCAAATCCCAACCACATGCGATGTGAAGCACAAATTGGACCATCTTCATAGAATTCAGAATCCGCTTCCCATTCTGCTGCAATTATTCCTGATTCATCAGGGTCAGTAGCTAATAAAATGCCATCATCTCCAAGATCAAGATTAACAATCATGCCTGCATCAGGATCCTCAAACTCTATAGTAAATGATTCATTACGCGTCTTACCATTTTCAATAACTTCTAAAAGTCCGGAAGAAACATCAACCCCAGTGTAAATTGGATGATCCTTAACATCACTCGGTATAGCAATGCTATCTGAATTATGACAAGATAGTTGAGCTGAGTTAATCCATTTCCACCTGTTATTTCTCATAATCCAAGGACTTAAACTTAAAATAGGTGCTGTAACATCAGCCCATTGTTGTGAAACATCTTCTGCTTCACCATGTCCTGCAGTTGCACCGTTTCTGCTAAAAATAACAAGATCAGCATTATTAACTGAATCAAGTTTAGCTTCGCTTAAAATACCGGTATGAGCAAGACCTCTTTCCACCTGGTATTCAGCTTCTTCTAATATCGTGACAACAGATAAATCACTTTCATTTGATCCAATTACAATGATATAACCATCCTGGCAATTAATACTTACCTGAATTAACAGATAAAATAAACTCAATAAAATACGGAATTTTGTTTTCATAGATTATAAGTTTGGTTAATAATAGATAATATGGGTGTTTTTATATTATTTTGGGTATTTTGATAATGTAATAGATACCCCATATATTTAATTATTTTTGAATTTGAACAACCAAATATAAAAAAAAATTAGTACAATTGCAATCGATTGCATTTAAACTATCTTTATACTTATTTTTTGATCTAGAAATCAACTATTTAAACTTGAAATCGATTGCAATTTATAATATATTACCATATAACTTTTATATTTATCGAGTATTTGCTTTTTAAAAAATATGGAATACCTTTATTAATAATATTAAAATTATACTAAATTCAATTAAATTGAAAACTAATTCATAAACCAAAATAAAATGGAAATACAAATAAAAAATATATTTAAATCTTATTTAATGCGCGGAATTAGTATAAAATTTTTAATAAAAAATTTTATACTAGTTAGCTCATTTTTATTTTTGTTTTCATGCAATACAACAAAAGAGCCTATTTATAAAAACAAAAATAAAACTATTGAAGAAAGAGTTGAATCTTTGGTAAAAAATATGACCCTTGAAGAAAAAGTGGCTCAATTAATTTCATTTTATTCAAGAGATACTAACCTGGTTTTATTTAATGATAAAGATGAATTCATTGGTGCAAGTGAATTCATACAAATTAAAAATGGAGCTGGCTCATTCTTTTCAAGAGAGTTTCTTGACTTTAAAACGTTTAAAAGAAATATAAAACGCATTAATAATTTTCAAAAATATATGATTGATAGC
>CAZBZX010000442.1:0-3729 GCA_964496465.1 uncultured Bacteroidales bacterium | reverse complement strand
TGCCTCATTGCTTTGTTTTTTCAACCCTGGCTTAAAAGCCAGGGCTATTGATTTTACAATGATTTTAAGGGCAAAGTTTATTTTATCTTATATCGAGTTCACGTTATATTTTAATAAATATTTTTCGATTATATAAAATCCAGATTGGAATAAAACAAAGGAATGTATATATAATGGCCCAAAGTAAAGAAGCAAATTCAGGCATTATTCCAGTAGAAAATAGACTATTTAGAAATGCAGACTGAATACCATTATATTTTCCAATTGAAATAAAATCTAAAGGTATATATAGAATCCCATGAATTACATAGGCAGTTATAGCATTAGTGCCAAAAATAATCCCAATCTTCGAAAATTTTCGAAAATTCAATACATCAATAATCCAAATTAAAGAGGCAAGAGTTAAAAAAGCTAATCCTGAAGTAAATACAACATAAGAACTCGACCATATGCTTTTATTTAACGGAAAAAACCAACTCCAGCAATATCCAATAATAATAAATACAAATCCAATTACAAACATCCGAATGATTGGATTTTCTTTTTTACCTTGAGAAAGAATCAAAAATCCTGCAATCATACCTGTAATAGCAGTAACAATAGAAGGAAAAGTACTCAATATACCTTCCGGGTCCCATGTTCCAAAATAAAGCTTTCCAGGCAACAGTTTACTATCAATTAAAACGCCAATATTTTTACCTGGAACAGATAAATCAATTTCTAATCCTTTGATTGGTAAAAAATACATTATAATCCAATAAATGAATAATACAGAAATTCCAATAATTATATGAATATTGCGTTTTGCATAAAGAAACAATAAGGTGCAGATATAATAAACAATAGCAATCCGTTGTAATACGCCCATCAATCTAAATTCCTGAAAACGATAATTTACCAGGTTAAGAATTATACCTAGTCCAAAAATAATAATCGATCTTTTTGTAGCTTTCCATAATAGATTTTTCTTGGAAATATTATTAGATCTTTTTTTTGAGTACGATAAAACAATTGATACACCAACTATAAATAAAAAAAATGGAAAAACAAGGTCAGTTATGGTTAATCCATTCCATTCTGCATGTCTTAAAGGCGGAAAAATATAATTCCATGATCCGGGACTATTAACTATAATCATCCCAATTATTGTAAAACCCCGAAATGCATCTAAAGATAAAAGTCTGCCCTTTAATTTATTATTTTCAGATTGTATCATATTCATTTTTCAGTTATGAATATAATATTTTTATAACAATATAATAGAAAAAAGACCGATTAAAAAATATTAATCGGTCTTATAAAGTAATTTTTAACATACCTTAATTTACAACAAATTTTACAGTTGTATTATTATCAACCGTTATAAAATAAATACCTTTCGATAACTTACTAATATCAATTTCTGTTGTTGATAAAACATTTTTTCTGTTCATCATAAATTGACCAATTATATTGCGTATTTCTATATCTACTGGGTCAGAAATATTACTAATTTTTATATGATAATTGGCAGGATTAGGAAATACAGAAATGTTGTTTATGTTATTATTTTCAACTGATAATGGTGGAGCTTCTGCTAACATAGTAACCCATGCTGCTGAATCCATACTATCCCAACCGCCTTCATCAACAAATCGCATAAATTTTCGATAAGTTTCATCTGTGGGATTATCAGACATATCCACATCACTAATAGTGATAACAAAACCAAAAGTCACACCATCACCACCTTGGAATGTTGGATCTGCATCTGGCAATAAATCAGTATTAATTGTGAGTGAACTAAATGGAAATTCGTATTCCGAATAATACTCATCTCCATCTAAAACATAGCCAAAAGTAAAAGGGGCATTATGATACCATTGCCCTGGGTTACCCGACCATTCAGTTTGATCCTGCACCCAAATCGATGTAAACTGGTAATGGCCATAATCTGTTCCTTGTCCATCAGCCTGGGCATCAGATGCACCAATTCCATCTACTAAATTATCTACATTTACATCAAAGAAAATCTCATCTCTGTCGGATTGCCAATCGGCAAGTTCTGTCTCCCATTGATCAGCAAAATCATCATCATCTCTATAAACAAGCAGGAATAATGCAGAATCATTCCACGTCATTTTAAACCATGTTTCATAAATGCTTGGAAGAGTAAAGTAAGTATTATCATCTTCAATTAAAATATCAAATTGCTCATGATCTGCCCATAAAGCATCAACAACACCATCAATTGTTGGGACTGATCCATCTTCTAGTTTGACGATGTTTATTTCGGTCCTGGTCCATTCGTCCTGTGCAGTTAATATTGAACATATCAATAATGCTGCAAATAATAGATAATTTTTTTTCATAATAAAGGGTTTTAGTTAGTAGTTTAAGTCAACATTCATATATATCATTTAAATAAGAAAATTACAATAAAATTTTAAAAAATCAAAAAATATTTTCAATATATTGAATTATAGGTAGTTATAAAGAACAAACGTTTTCGCTTAATAAATATAATATCAATTAACAATAAAAATATAATTTGCTAGTTTATAAAAACTTGTATAACTTAACCTTATCAAAATTACAAGTATTCTCAAAAATCTGATTAGCCTTCCCTGATGAACTTATCATCATTCAGTCGTCGATAAAGTTTTTAATTTGCTTCAATATATTTTTCATCATTTGGTAAAAAGATATCTAGCTTGATTTATTAAAAGAAATAATAATTATTACGTCATTTATGTTCTTCTAAAAAAGCCCAAATAAAATTCTGAGTTGTATTAAATGGAGTTTCATGAACTTCTTCAAAGCATTCGATTAATACAAAATTTTGATTAAAAACATTACATAATTTATCCTGATCATATTTTGAAATTGATAAGCCACTGCATTTATCAGGACCTGTGATTGAAAATGTCGATAGGATTAAATGTCCATTTTTAATGATTTGATTTGAAGCTATTTGAACATATTTTTCTATTTCTTTATCATTAGTTAAAAAATGAAAAGTTGCCCTATCATGCCAAATATTATTTTCAAATTATTACTAAAATTTAAAATATTTGATTCAATATAGGTAATAATTAAGCTTGTTTTATTTTTAGATTTATTTCTATCTTATGCAAACTTTGAAATATCAAGAATTGAAAGATTCTCATAGTCATTTTGAGCCAATAAATTAGTTAAGTTGGAGTTACCTCCCCCAACATCAATAATTTTAACATTCTTTTCATTTGAGTATTTTTGTATTAAATGAAAAGAGGTTTCAGGATTTTCCTGAAACCAACTCACCTCATTATCCGCTTTTTTGCTATATATTTTTTCCCAGTGTTGTTTTATAATGCCAAATTTTTTTCATTTATTCATGTTTTACTCTACTATTTTTTTGGCAGCATAACGGTAATTTATTATATGCTTTCTCATCTGCTTTTAAATCATCAGCATCGTAACCTGCATTAGAAATTACTTCTTTAATTTTTTCTTTATTAATTTTATGCGATTTAAAAACTACGCTTACATCTTTCGTTTCTAAATCTAAATTAGCACTAATAATACCCGGTTCGTAAACCAAATTTTTCTCAATTCTTTCTTTGCACAATTCACACTGAGCTGATGTTTTAATTACTAAAGTGTCTTTTCCAGTTTGCGAATAAATTATATTCGCATATGTTGCAAGTATTAATATAATACTCAATTTCATTATTGTTTTCATATTTAAATTTTTAAATTTTAAATTTG
>CAZBZX010000441.1:0-3731 GCA_964496465.1 uncultured Bacteroidales bacterium | reverse complement strand
GGTGAAATTGTAAAGGAAACAAAATTATCTCAACCTCTTGTTTCTCATCATCTTCGAACCTTAAAACAAAATGAATTTTTGGATACAAAAAGGAACGGACCTTTTATATACTATTTTATAAAAGATCCAAAAATATTGTATGCCATTGATTTGTTCCTGGAAATTTCTAAAAATACAGATATTAAAACAGAGAGAGGATTTAGGTTTTGTTCAGACAGAATGATGAAACAATTTAATAAATTTTAAGTATAGGAGAATAAAATTATGTCACTTAAAGAAAATTTAATGAACCAAATGATGGATAAACAATTTGGGAACATGTCATCTGAAGAAAAACAAAAAATGATGGACACTATGATGGAATAGTTTTTCTCGAATATGACTGATGAAGAAAAAAAGGAAATGATGAGTAATATGATGCCTAAAATGATGGGTCAAATGATGGGAGGTGGAGGAGGAAACCCTATGATGGGAATGATGTCGATGATGATGGGCAAAAAAGGAGATAAAAGTGAAAAGGGTAGTGGTAAAATGCCCTGGGATAATTGTATGGAAATGATGGCGGGATTTAAAGAAACTGCGAGCTCAGCTAAATTTGCAACACCCGAACTAAGAGCTCTCTTTGAAGAATGGTGTGAGCAACTTGAGAATGAAATATTGGATTACATCACTGAAAAAAAAGAAGTAAATATTACAGATCTTTCAAATAATTTTAATCTATCAGAAGAAAGTATAAAATATTTAGCTAATAAACTGACATCTAAGGGAAAACTAAATTATAAAGTTTGATTTAATATTGTATAATTCATCTAAATCCTTTATAAGATTTATTTATTGCAACTTTTTTTGTTATTAATACTAAAATTAGTAATTTAAAGTTGAGGATTTACTTCCTTAAATTTAATAAATTGAGGTAAGGGATAAATGAGAAACCTGCTTATTACTATTTTAGTATCAATAACTTTATACACTAGTATTCATGCTCAATTAAATAATATACAATTTAAAAACCTATGTGTTGAAGATGGGTTATCGAATAGCTGGATCATATGTATTCACAGAGATAGTGAGGGTTTTATGTGGTTTGGCACCCGAAATGGAGGCGTAAATAAATTCGATGGAAAAAATTTTACTGTTTATAAAAACATTCCTTCAAATAAAAATTCACTAAGTCATAATGCTATTAACGTAATATATGAAAACAGCAATGGTATTATTTGCGTTGGAACTCAGAATGGTTTAAATTTTTACAATCGCGATTTAGATGTATTTGTTCCGGTGCAAGGGTTTTACGAAATGTATATAAACAATGTTATTGAAATTGATAGCAGTAAAATTCTTGTAACTAATTTATTCGATATTTTTGAATATTTTCCTAAAAAGGATTCTATTGCCTTTGTAAATTTTGGAAAGCAAAAAAAATATGAATTTTTAAATAATGGATTAATAAAATATAATGATTTTACTTTTATGCTGGCCACAAGTAAAGGTATAGTTATAGTCGATACAATTGATTACACATTAATGCCACTAAAACTAGAAAAATTTGATAATGAGATAGACGTAAGATCAATTTACAAAGATAAATCAGGAAGAGTTTGGGTAGGTACTGCAAAAAATGGTTTGTATTGTTTGACTTTTAATGATAAAAACCCGTTTCATCCGGAAATAAAGAATTTTAAACACAACTCTAACAATCAATCAAGTATTGGAGCGGGAGCATTAATAGAAATTCAAGAAGTTAATAAGGATAATTTATGGATTATTAATGAGCAAGAAGGAATCAATCTAATCGATTTAAATGGGTATAATTTAGAATTAAATTCTAATAATTCTAACGAATTAATAAAGAAATACGATGTTGGAGTTCAAAACATAAGTTATATTTTTTCTGATTATGAAGGTACAATGTGGTTAGGTACAGTTAATGAAGGTGTTTTTTACTATAACGATTTAGTTAATAAATTCAATTATTTTCAAAACGAACCCAATAATAAAAACAGTTTAAATAATGATAATATTTATACCATTTATGCGGACAATAATAAAATATATGCTGGAACTCATAAAGGTTTAAATATATATAATATTAAAAGCAAGATATGGGAACATTATTTGCACGATGATAAAAATAAGCACTCTATCGGGTCAAATATTGTAACCGATATATATAGGGACACCTATAATAATTTATGGTTAGGAACCTGGGCAGGGGGCTTAAATTTATTCAATGAAGATTCAAAAACATTTAAAGTATTCATGACTGATGAAAAAGATACTAATTCTATAAGCAGTAATAATGTTTTTGGAATGATGCAAGACAGAGATAAGGTATTGTGGATTTCCACCATGGGAGGGGGAATATGCAAATACAATTATCAAACCCAAACATTTAAAAAGTACACTCAAAATGATGATTCCAATAGTATTTCAAATAACAATGTTAAAAAAATCTTAGAGGCCAAAGATGGCAAATTTTGGATAGCCACTAACGATAAGCTAAATATTTTTGATAAAGAAAATGAAACATTTATTTATTATAAGCACGATACTGCTGATGAGAATAGCATTGGCAGCAATCAAATAGTTGATATTTTTGAAGACAGCAAAAATAATATTTGGCTGGGAACAGAAAATGGCCTAAGCCTTTATAATAAACAAGAAGGCAATTTTATTAATTTCAATGAAGAAGATGGATTTATAAATAACGTAGTTCGATCTATTGAAGAAGATGGTAAGGGAAATTTATGGATTAGTACAAATAATGGATTATGTAAATTTATTAATGCCATAAACATTCCAGATACGCCAGCTTTTAAAAATTATTATGTTAGTGATGGATTGCAGGGAAATGAATTTGGTAGCAGGTCAAGTTATAAAGTAAAAAGCGGAATGATGTACTTTGGAGGTAATAATGGGTTTGATTTTTTCTTTCCAGATAGTATTAAAGATAATCCTTATTTACCAAAAGTTATAATTACCAATCTTTTAATTTTTAATAAACAGGTTGAAATTGGAGGGAAAGAAGGTGTTTTAAATAAGCATATAAGTCAACTCGAATCGATTACTTTGTCTTATAAACAATCAGTATTTAGCTTTGAATTTGTTGCATTAAATTATATTGCTCCTGAAAAAACACTATATGCGTATATTTTAGAAGGATTTGAGAAAGAATGGAATTACGTAGGAAACAAAACAGAAGTAACCTATACAAACTTAGAATCTGGAAAATATACATTTAAAGTTAAAGCAACAAATAGCGATGGAATTTGGAATGATGAAGGAACCTCAATAAAACTTATTATAAAGCCACCATTATGGAAAACATGGTGGTTCAAATTATTGAATTTATGCTTAATTATAGCATTGCTTTTAAGCTATTATTTTTACCAGATAAATAAAATTGAAACTCAAAAGAAATACCTTGAAAAGATTGTAAATGAAAGAACTCAAGAATTAGAGAAAAAAAACAAGATACTTATTAAGCAAACCAATGAATTAAAAGTAAAGAGCGAAGAATTAAGTATTATTAATAACAATTTAAAGAATATTAATGCTACAAAAGATAAATTATTTTCAATTATTGCACATGATTTAAAGGGGCCATTTAACTCCATACTTGGATTTAGCAATTTACTACATGATAAATATGATCATTATGATAACTCAAAAAGAAAATATTTTATAAACCTTATAAATGAGTCTTCAAAAAATTTATTTGGAGATTCCAT
>CAZBZX010000440.1:0-3749 GCA_964496465.1 uncultured Bacteroidales bacterium | reverse complement strand
AAGAAAATTACCCAACAGTATATACAGAGTTAGGAACATCTATATTCTCACTAAAGGCAAATTCAGCCACCACAGTAGTTGACGCTAATTTGCCTCTTTCAACAGTACTAGGTGATGCATTCCCAAATCCATTTTCTAACAACACTTTAATTACCTATTCATTAAGTAAAGAATCAAAGGTAGCAGTTAGTATTTTTAACTTATTAGGGGAAAAAGTAATCACATTAGTAGATAATACAATGCCAGCAGGAAATCACCAGATATCATGGAACAGAATAAGCAATACAAAAGAAAAACTACCAGCAGGAATTTATTTATATAGGATGGAAACAGATGGATATACCCAAACAAAACGATTAATTATTCAATAATTTTTAAATATTAACGTTGGAAAAGCATAAAGCTTTTCCAACATTTTTATAACAATACTTACCGATAAGTTTACTATTTAGTGGTAATTCTCCAAAATAAATCTTAATTTAGCATATATAAATATTGGGTTTATTAAATTAAACGAGAGTAAATCTTCCGACTATGAAAGCGTTAATACTTCAATTTATTCATTGTATTAAGCTCTTATTTACTGCATATTAAATTTTATATAATTTAAATACATTTGCTATGAATATTACTATATTCAATCTAATTAAAAAATCTTCTTTAACAGTTATAATAGCTCTTTGCGCTTTTAATCTACTTGCAACAAAATATTTTGTTGATGGCAATTTTGGTAGCAATGCTTATAATGGATTATCTTTTGATTCAGCATTTAGTACAATCACATATGCTGAATCCTTTGCTTCATCTGGAGACTCGGTTATCGTAAGAGGTGGTATTACATATACTGATCAAATTGAAATTCAAATTGGTGGGGCGATAAACGATTACTTAGTTTATTTAGCTGATACTCTTGGTGACTATTTTCCAACTGGTGGAGATGTGATAATTGGAGGAGGTGAAGAAAACTTTGGCTTTTCTATTGACGGGAAATCACATATAATAATTGATGGATTTCGTTTTGAATATCATCAGACAAGCTCAATTTATATAGGCTCATCAACCGGTTCGGTTGATAGTATTTTAATTCAAAACTGTACTTTTTACGTTTGGGACTATTATGCGGAAGCAATTACGATTGACGGTAATTATTTAGGGATGCAAGTATCAAATGTTGATATAAATAATTGCAAATTTGATGGCGGCAGCGCACGGAAGGCTATAATATCATTAGGATATGGTCCAGGAGAAAACAACACAAATATTAATATCTACAATAATAAATTTATGTATGCTGATACTACTATCCACCTTATGCCTTATAACGATAATTTCATTATTCATTCAAATGACCTTTCAAGTGATGGTACAGGAATTCTAATAGATAGTAATACCACAAATGGTTATATATATAATAACATGATTAATAATGGAAGTATAGGAATTGAAACCCGATCAGGCACACCAACATTATTAATAGCAAATAATACTATGTGTTCCGGAACTTATAATTTATATTTAAATTCAACCAATAGCAGTATTAATGTATTAAACAATATTTTTTATATTGATGAAGGTTCAGCAAATGTATACGCAGCTAATAATGAATTTAGTGAATTTGATTATAACCTTTATTATCCGGGATATGGTGAATATGCTGAGTATGGTGTTTCAAATTTTTATTCATTATTAACTGATTGGCAAGCTGAAGACCATGTTTCTGGCGTAGCTTTAGGTGATGAAAATTCTTTAGATGTTGATCCCTCCTTAATTTCACCTTTTATTGATCTTCATATAAAGTTTAATTCTCATGCTATTGATTCCGGTATTCCAATTATTGAAGGCACATATGGTATAGATATTATAACTGATTTCGACGGTGATGTAAGAGATCCTTCCACTCCTACTATTGGAGCTGATGAAAAAAGTCCACTCGATGGCAATTATTATATTGGAGTAGAACAAAACTATGAAACAATAAAAGAAGCATTTGAAAAACTTGAGTTAAATGGTGTAGAAGGACCGGTCAATTTATTTCTTACTGATAGCGAATATTATGAAAACCCTATAAGTATTGATTCAATACATGGAGCTTCTCAAACCAATCAGATTTTAATGAAACCAGATGATGGAGTAAGTTCAATAATCAATATTCTTCCTTCTGGTTCAAATTTTATTGGTTTAGGTTTATATGATACAGATTTTCTTACAATCGATGGTTCTAATGATGGCTCTTCCACTCGAAATCTTCAAATTGTTGCTTCAAATACATTTGATTTTGTTTATCTTATTTCTTTAAGCCGGTTAACAGGAGGAGATGGAGGTAATAATAATACATTTAAAAACTTTGAATTAATTGGCAATAACTTTGGCACTAATTTACATGCCGGAATTTTTATAGTTAGTGATGATTCAACAGAATGCCGCAATAATACTTTTGAAAATTTATGGGTTAAAAATGTTAAATACGGAATTGGCTTAGATGGTTCATCAGGAAATGCAATAGTAGGAACTAAAATATTAAATAATAAATTAGGAGGGGATGAAACTTCTGAATTTATAAGGTATTGGGCTATTGGTATTGCAAGTGCAGATAGTCTTGATATTATTGGAAATGATGTTGGGAGAGTAACAGATACTGCCGGAGTTAATGAAAATCATGGTATTTTTGTTGAAGACGCCTTGAACTCTTCTATTATAGGTAATTATGTTCATGATATTGTTGATATATCAGGCGATGGAGGAGCACCAACCGGAATTTATTATGAAACAGATTCAGTAAACCCAAATGTTTTAATAGCAAATAATATAATTAATCATGTCGCCGGAGGGGGAAATAGTAGTGTTACAAATACACTATCCGGAATGTATATTGATGCATTTAATGCTCAAATAAAAAGTTCTATAAAAATTTATAATAATACAATCAATATTAGGCAGGATACAACATATAGCCAAGAAAATCCAACACGTTTTTACCATGGAACATATATCAATATTAACTTTGATAGCATTATTGATTTCAGAAATAACTCTATACAGTTGAGTTTAGGTGCGATTGGTGGAGGCGAAGGTGAAACAGGTTTCACAATTTATTCAAATAATTTTCATTTCCCATTCTCATATATTGATAATAATAATTATTTCATCTCCAATTATATGATGTCATATGTTGCGCTTGCTGGTACTACTTACTGTGCTGCCTTATCTGAATGGCAAACTTACTCAAATTGGGATGATAATTCATTATCAATAGAACCGAGATATATTTCTGAAAATGATGCTCACATGCAATCATCAAGTATTTTCTTAGATGGAGCTGGACAATCAATTGATACTATAAATATAGATATTGATGGACAATCTCGAGATATAGTAACACCTGATATAGGTGCAGATGAGTTTTCAGGTGCTCCAACTTTTGCTGGTCATATTACGTCAGATACAATATTTTCTGACACTGTAATAATTACAGATACAGTTTGGATTGATAATGGAGTAATAGTAGATATTGATCCTGGAACAGTATTTCTAGTATTTGATTCTGATATGGGTGATACCATTTCGATTATGGTATATGGAAGATTAAATGTAAATGGTGCTATAGGTGATACAGTCAGATTTATGCCTTATTCAACCGGATACTGGGAAGGTATTAAATATGTACCTGGTAGTGATCCTGCATCTGTGGTAGATCATGCCTATATTGAAACCGGATATTCTGCAACAAATGATGCTTTTGGTTTAACATT
>CAZBZX010000439.1:0-3769 GCA_964496465.1 uncultured Bacteroidales bacterium | reverse complement strand
TTAATTTACTACCGGAAATTACTTATATTGATACTGATACTGCCCTTTGTGAAGGCAATTCTATTGCTTTTAAAGGACTGGCAATAAGTGATCAAACCCTATCCTATTCATGGAAAAAATATAACGTGGTAATAGGTGGCGAAACTGATACAATAATTTCTTTTAATAGTATTATTAGCAGCGACGGAGGAGTATATATGTTTGAAGCTGCTAATATTTGCGGTAGTTCTAATAGCACCTTAACTTTAACAGTATATAGTCCTCCTATACTTGACTTAGGCGCAGATATTGTTACTTGCGAAGGAAATATTGTGCCTTTAGATGCCGGAACAGCAGCTACATATTTATGGAGTAACGATTCAACAACTCAAACTATTAATGTTACAGATGACGGAACTTACTCGGTTACTTCTACTGATAATAATAACTGTGAAAGTTCAGATAATATTTCAATATCATTCAGTCAACCTTATGCTGATCAGAAATTGGCATTAGTTACAGTGGATAATGATGGCAATAATGTTATTGTATGGAATAGAGCAAATGACATATCCATTGTTACGTATAATATTTATAAAGAGCTAGGTACAGACGAATACATAAATATTGCAACTATAAGTGCTGCCGATTCGGTACTAAATCAATATATTGATACTGATGTATCAACCAATTTAGATTTCTATAGATATACAATAACAGTAACCGATACATGCGGTAATGAATCAGGATATGCTCAGGCTCACTCAACTATGAATTTAGATATATTAAAATCAGGATCCTCAAATCTTTTAAGTTGGAATTTATACTCAGGTCTTGATTATAACAAATTCATAATATATCATGGCGCTGATGCAAATAGCTTAGATTCAATTGGTTGGCGCGCAGGTGATAGAGAAGAATATACGGATGACAATCCAGGCGCAGGTACCCCATATTATCAAGTAGGGTTTAAATTAGAAGACACCGTAAAAGTTGATAGTTCAGGTATAATTATTGATGAATATACTATGGTTAAATCAAATATTGCACAATTCTTAAAACCATTATCAGAATTTACAGCCGATGCCACTGAGATTTTAATAGGTGATTCAATACAGTTTACTGATCAGTCCGAAAACTTGCCTGATGATTATGTATGGATATTTGAAGGAGGGAATGCTACATCATTATACATACCTGATCCGTTAGTGAAATATTATACTGCAGGTATATATAATGTAACATTAACTACTGAAAATGAATTTGGGGAAAACACAATAGTTAAAGAAGACTATATCAAAGTTGTTGGATTGCTTAATAAATCAACCGCAATTTGTTATGGTGATACTGTTGATTTATCGGTTAATGATGCTGATTATACCTATGCATGGAGTACAGGAGATACAACTCAAGAAATCACAATAACTCCTGAGACTACAAGCTGGTATTATGTAACAATTTCAAATGGAGGATCTCAAAGTGTTGTTGATAGTGTCATAATCCAGGTTTCACAAGCATTAGAATTAGGAGATGATGTTTCATTATGTAAAGGGGAAACAGTTACATTTGAACCCGGTCTATATACTTCATATAATTGGATTTTAATTGACTCAACTTCAACTGACAGTGTTATCCATATCAATAATTCTGATTCACTTCATTTGATTGTTGAAGATAATATTGGCTGTGTTTATGAAGATTCAGTTATAGTAACAGTTCATACTTCACCACAGATTGATCTTGGAGAAGATATCACGGTTTGTTATGGAACTCCTGTTAATGTTGATGCCGGAGTTGCTGGATTAACTTACTATTGGAATACATTAGCAACAAGCCAATCAATAACAGTAGATACAACAGGCACTTATTCTGTTACTGCAACAAATGCTTATAATTGTAGTGATATTGATGAAATAAGTGTTATTACAAAAGTACCATATGCTAATCAGGAAATATTCATGGTTACTGTTGATCAAGATGAAGGGAAGAATCTGATTTTATGGAAAAAACCTTTAGATAATGCATCAATTGACAGCTTTAATATTTATAAAGAATCTTCATTTAATGTGTATAAATTAATTGGTTCAAAAACATATAGTCAGATTAACTACTTTATTGATGAAGAATCAGATCCAAGGGTCAAAGCCGAAAAATACAAAATAAGTGTTGTTGATACCTGCGGTAATGAATCAGATTTAAGTTCAGAGCATAAAACAATTCATTTGCGAACTAGTCTAGGATTAAATGATAATGTTAATCTAGACTGGAACAGGTATACAGGTTTTGAATTCAGCAATTACTATATTTACAGAGGCTCAAGCCCAACATCAGTAACACTTGTTGATTCTATTCCTTACGATCCAACTGAAGATAACAATGGATGGACTGATGTTAATACAAATCTTGATGTTCTTACATATTATCAAATTGTAATTGAAAGAGGGGAATCATTGTTATGTAATGGAGATTTAAAAGCCAGCGCAGGACCATATGCCCGTACTGCTTCAAATATGGAAGATAATAGGTTAAGAAGCACACAAAATGAAAACCCTACAGATATAACTCTGTCAGCTAATCAAATTGATGAAAATCTTCCTACTGGAACTACTATCGGTGAATTTAGTACTGATGATCCAAATGAAGATGATACACATGTATACACCTTTGCTACTATAACTGGAAATAATAACTCTAGTTTCAGTATTAATGAAAATTCATTACTATCCAACAAAATTTTCGATTATGAAACAAAAAGTAGTTATTTAATTGGAATTCGAACAACTGATACTGCCGGAGCATATTTTGAGAAAGACTTCACTATTACAATTATTGATGTAAATGAAGTAGGTATTGAAGTAACATCGTTGGATAATGATAACTTTAAAATAATACCGAATCCATTTGTTCATAGTACTGTGATTAAATCTATTAAAAACAATACAATAATTCGTACAATTGAAATCTATAGCAGCTCTGGAGTACTTGTAAAACATTTTGCTGATATTGATAGCGATCAATATGTATTGAATAGAGGTGATCTTGAACCAGGATCATATTACATTAAATTAACTTCAGATCAAGTACATATACTTAAATTGATAGTTCAGTAATGTATTATTAAATAAAAAAGAGGTTGTTTGGGAACAACCTCTTTTTTTATGTCAATTTTTCAGTAAAATAAAAATTCTATGCCATTATGGCGTAATCATATATTTTATTATTTTTACTCATAAGTATAACCTATTCAAATTTAATTAATTATAAATAATTCAGAAAAAGAAACTAACATGGCAAAACATTTGATTTAAATAAAAAAACATAAATCAAATAGTCATGAATCTTAACAATTTTACGATTAAAGCTCAGGAAGCTATTCAACAAGCTTTTAATATTGCTGAAGCTAAAACTAATCAGGTAATTGAAAACGGTCATATGTTAAAAGCAATTTTTGAGATTGCAGAAAATATAAGTTCTTATATTTTCAATAAATTAAATATTAACCTGGAATCATTTCAAAGGATTCTAGAAAGTATAGTTGAATCATATCCAAAAGTAAGTGGTGGATCTCCATATATTTCCGAAAAATTAAATAAATCACTTACCAAAGCACAAAATATCTCAAAAAAATATTCCGATCAATTTACTTCAGTTGAACATATCCTTTTAGGTATTTATGAAAGTAATGATAATGTATCGCAGTTAATGAAAAATCAAGGTATTACTGCTTCAAATTTAGAAAAAGCAATTAACGATTTAAGAGGTGGATCGAAAGTTAATACTCAAACTGCGG
>CAZBZX010000438.1:0-3778 GCA_964496465.1 uncultured Bacteroidales bacterium | reverse complement strand
AATAAGGTAATAAAATTTGCAAAATTATGGGAAGATTTTCCTCGTAAAAGTACCCAGGCAAGAGTGAATAAACTTCTTAAACTAAACAATTGAGCAAAATAGATAGGGTATATTAAATCTCGATGATATACTATGTAACACCTTGCAATTCTCTGTAATAAAATTTTTAATTTTTATTACAAATGCACAAAAATTAATATTAAATAATTAAAGTGTTCAACTCTTAATTCACTTTTTTTACTTTTATATAAAACTCATATATTGCAAAGTTTTAAAATCACTATACCCAGCGCCTTACAGATTTTTTATATTCATCATAATCTTCCCCAAATGTTCTTTGCATTTTATCTTCTTCATAAGGTATAAACATAAAATGCATAAATAGATAAAAGAGTAAAGCACATATAAAGCATAACCAATTATTCAATGAAATAGCCATTCCTCCTAAAATAAATACACCACCCAGGTACATCGGATTTCTTGAGTAGTTATAAATACCTTCAAGAACCAATACAGTTGATTTATCAAAATTTTCAGGTGTACCGTGTTTTTTAAATAAATACCATGGATTTATTACCAGGTAAACACCCAAGGCAATTAATACCAAACCTATTAAATTATAAGGAAAAGAAATGAATTTACAACCTGGAAATATAACCCTTATTATAATTGATAATATCAAACAGGCGTAAAAATAATTTGGGGGAATTGAGATTGTTTGTTTCATTTATTTTTCGTTTTTTGATATATTAATAATTCAAAAGAACTTACTATTATTAGTATAAACACCAATAACCATAAAAATATCTGTCCATGAAGCGGTATATTTAATTTTCCATAAATTAACCATAACGCCAATACAACTCCACCACATAAATTAATGGAGACAGCCCCTCCCAAACCTAAACCAGTTAATCCGACTTTATTTGAATTCCCTTTTTTCCTATAATGTTCAATAAGTAATGCTATTGCAATACCAAATAATACTGCACCTAAAATAGTTGGATAAAAATACTGGTCAGTATCAGGAACACCCAAAAAGTGAATTATACCTTTTGAAAAAAATAGCAATAGTATTCCTAGTATAAAATTTATTATTGCATCAATAAAAAGAATATTAGATTTTTTCATGTTTCCATTTTAAAAATTTATTTAATGCCGCAGATTAATGCCATTTTACCAGTTACAAAAGGAAGTTTTAAACCTTTTGGAATAAAATCAGACTTACTGGTATTCTCTAATTGTATATGACGTATATCCCATGATTTTATTTCATTTAATAAATCATCTTGTTTGCCGTAAAAAAGCTTGCTTAGGAACATATCCTGAAATACAAAACTACCGCCCTTTTTAACAACACGTAAAGCTTCTTTTATAAGTTTCTTTTTATTTTTCTCATCTTTTACTTCATGAAATACAAAATTGCTTACAGCCAAATCAAATGTTTCGTCTTCAAATGGTAATTTTGAGGCACTTGCCTTTTCAAAACTAACACGTTCCAAAATGCCTTCATTTTCTGCCTTTTTAATACACAATTCTTTTGTATAGACCCAAATACTTTGCCAATTATCAATTCCGGTTATTTTAGCCGTGGGGAATTTATTAGCCATTTTAACAATAAGAGAACCTTCCCCACATCCTATATCAATAATTTTACCCGGTTCATTTAACTCCATATAATCCAATATTAAATTATATATTTTATTTTGCACATCATTTCCTTTGGGCGAAAACTGGTAACGGGCATAAACAAAATAAACAAACATGGATAGTAATAATATTGCTATAACCATTGCAATTATTCCAATTACTAATTTCACAAAAACTAATAATGACAGCAATATAAATAGCATGGCAAAAAGTGCAACTTTAATTAGCCTTTTGATTGATATCCAATTGGCATTTTGATTATTTTTCTTTTTCATGAAATTAATTTTACTGTATATTTTTATTCTGATTTCTCAATTCCATATCTTCCAATTTTATATCCTTTTTTATTTTTACCTGTTCTCTTTATTTCTTGCCCAACACAGGCGGTTAAACCAGTAAATTTGCAATCTTCACAAAAGCTTAAACCGTTTATCTGGACGGACCAGCATTCATCGTCAGACAATTTTGCTGTATCAATTTTTCTCATATATTAACATTTTTGACTTTAATGCATTTATAACTAAATCCGGTGCTTTTAATGGTTTCCTTGTTTCGCTATCAATAAAAGCAACAAACGAATTTGCAGTAGTTATTTTTTCATTTATATTAAATATTTCAAATTCAAACTTAAATCGTGTAGTTGGCAATTCTTTTACTATTGTTTTTACTGTTAATAATTCATCATAATGAGCCGGCTTATGATATTTAATCTCAAATGAAATCACAGGAAGCATTAGTTTATTTTCTTCAAGTACACTATCATTAATTCCAAATTTTCGTAATAACTCAGTTCTTGCATAATGACAATAACTTACATAATTTGCATGATACACATAACCCATTTGATCAACCTCACCATATCGTGGCCGTATTTGAATTTCATCAATTATCATGTTTATCTTTATTTATATTTTTAAAGTCAATTGTTCTGGAAACTGTTGCAGTTATTCCAAAACCAGCACCAAGCTGAGTTCCTATAAAATACTGATATACAGGAATGTCAACCATTGCTGAGACATACCATATCTCTTTAATAGCATAATTAATTTGCGGAACTATATAGAATAAGGTGCCTCCTGATGATTCTTTTTGCTTCTCTGATATTCTATCTGGCCATCTAATTTCATTTCGTAATTGCAAAATAGCTGTCCAGTCACCTTTTATCCATGAAAACATTAAATGTTTCGACATATATATTGAACTGAATATTGCAGTTCCTAACTTATAATCATTTTTATTAGGATGGCTTATATCAATTCTATTTGTAATAAAATAACGTAAACCTTTCCCTGAATTTTCTTTTACAAAAGAAGAATATATAACAAATCCATATGAACCAATAGTTGGTTGCACTTCAACAGGTAATTCAATATTATTATCCGTTTGTGGAATTCTTGTGCTGGGTATTTTTATACCTAAAGCAGAGGATAAGTATATTCTTTTTGGGTTATTTGAATATAAATTATATTTTGCAGCTATAACAAAATTAGAAAATCCTTTTCCGGTTAATTTATAGGAAGGTTCAATATTATAAATCTGGGTTTTATTTATAAAATATCCTATTTCCAATTCTGCTGTAAACCTATTGCTAATACCATAACCTAAATTAGCTGATAAATAATTATAGTAAGCTTTTTTAATTAAATCAAAATCAGAGCGCTGATCATTTTCAAAATACTGATTACCCTGTGCATATTTGTAAAAAGAAATTACCCTAAAAGATCCTTTTTCTAAAACGAGTAAGTTATCAGTACCCCCTACAGGATTTGCAGATGAAAGACATTGGGCATTACTTGAAACCGGGAAAAGTATCAAGATAGAAAATAAAACTAATATGTAAATTCTATTCAACAACAATATCAATAGTTTTAGTTATTGACTCGTTATTTCCGTCACTCACTTTACATGTTACCTGATTAATCCCTATTTGACACGGAGAAGTGGCATAAATTATAACCGAGTCGTATTCAGTTGGTAAAATATCACCTAATGAAGCTGTCCAAAAATATGTTAACTTAAACCCATAAGCAGTAGCAATAATTTTTATTGTTTCACCAGGACTAATTGTATCTTTCTCTGCAATTAATGATTTAAATTCAAACTTTTGAGAAGGATCACCTTCTGTTTC
>CAZBZX010000437.1:0-3784 GCA_964496465.1 uncultured Bacteroidales bacterium | reverse complement strand
TTTTTTGCTGACAAATAGGCTGTATAATTTATATTTTTATTTATAACAGTTGCTGCAATACCTCTTAAAAACAGGGTTTCATTTGCCGAAGATTTTCGTTGTATGCCCTGGCCATTTTTTGTGGTATTTAAAATATAGGAAGATTTTCCAGTGGAATAGCCCGGCCATAATATTAGTCCTTGTCCTAAATTATAATGGAAATCGCCTAAAATTAAGTTATTTATGCACATATAATTTTTAAGTTGATAATATCCTGAATAGAAATCAAATCCAAGTGGATTTGAATTTGTTAAAAAATCTTCACCCTGGTCTTTTTCGGCTGTTATTCCAGCTAAGATCTTGTTATTGTAGTTGTAACTATATTT
The DNA here is from genome assembly GCA_964496465.1 of uncultured Bacteroidales bacterium. Classification (GTDB taxonomy): domain Bacteria; phylum Bacteroidota; class Bacteroidia; order Bacteroidales; family CAYFUP01; genus CAZBZX01. Next base: position 3,419 of record CAZBZX010000437.1, on the reverse strand, counting down.
CATGTACATTTTCAAGGGATTACCCTGGTAATAGTTGTTATCCGTTTTATTTGAATCAGCTATTTTGTATCCACTTTGTTTTTCAATGAGTTGTTGTGTACGAATAAAAACCTCTTGTTTTCCTTCCGGAAATAATCCTGTTTTTAATAAATCGTCTTCAATTTCTTGAGATGAAACAGTAATAAATGGCATTAGTTTTTTAACAAGTTCTTCAGTAAAACCATAAACCAGCTGAAGCTCATAAATTGATAGGAATCTCCCATTATCTTTTCTATATTTAAGTATACTATAAACCTGGAAATTATTTAAAATATATAATTTTTTTAAATCTTCTTCAGAGGCATTATTAATATTTAGAGGATGGAAAGATAAAAAGTCTAACTCTTCATAAATTATTGAATAATCAACTTCGTTATCGCTTTTTCCAGTTATTTCTTCGGCTAATTCAGCAATATAATTGATGTCAATAGAATTTTCCTGTGAAAGGGATATTAAATTGGATAAAACACAAATTAAAATAACAAACGAAATTCTAAAAAGCATAACTGAACGAAATATGTGGTATTATACCTAACTCATTATGAATTGTAAAAGCAACATCGGCCAGCACATTATTCACTTCAAATCCTAAACCAAATGAGTAATTCACAGGGTTGGTCGATACACCAACCCTGAAATCTAAATTTTTGTAGAAATTATATTCGCAACCAAATTTATAATTAGGCGAAAAATCGAGATCTTTTTCTGTTTCAACAGCAAATTGCACTTTTTCAGAAAAGCTATATTCTAATCCTCCTTTTATTAAGGTGTAAATCCGTTGGTCATCCTGCCTGATATATTTTATGCGAACAGGATTAAAAACATGAAATCCGATAAAAAGATTCTCTATAGGATTGGATAAAATTCCTAACTCAAAAGTAAAAGCCCCATCTGTACCATAATTTCCTGGTTGCGTTATTCTTAAATATTCCATCTGTAAGCCGGCTGAAAATATTTCTCCTAAACTTTTTCCGTAGGCAATCCCAAATTTTTGAAAACTGGCGTCTGGAATTCCTGTTGATGAAATGGATAGGCCAAAAGTTCCGGTATTGGTTGGCAAGCCAAAAACGATTGCTTTGGTACCTAATTCTTTAATAAACTTATTATCGTTATACAATGCCAACATTGGCTTAGTAATCATGCTTAATCCTGCTTGATTATTATATATTGACCAGATATCAGCGTGAGCAACAGCTGTTCCTGACATACCTGCAGCCCGGCCACCTATAGGAAGCGGATCTTCGAAAGCATTACATGGTAAATAATTTATTACCACTATACATGCAATAATGGTTTTTCTTAAGCTTAACATTTTAAAAATATATATGAAAAAACGATTAATTTGTTTTAAACTTATAATTAACTTTTGATAATTCCTGGTTAGCTTTTACAATTTTACTTTTTAAACTTTCCTTAAAACCCACTAATTTATTATGTAAATTTTCATCTCCTAATGAAATCATTTGAGCAGCTAAAATAGCAGCATTTCTCGATCCGTTTATGGCTACAGTTGCTACAGGTATTCCTGGAGGCATTTGAACAATAGCTAAGAGAGCATCTATTCCTTCAAGGCTTGATTTAATTGGAACGCCGATTACGGGTAAGGTGGTCATGGCAGCGATAACACCAGGTAAATGGGCAGCCATTCCAGCAGCAGCTATAATTACTTTTATCCCTCTGTCTTTAGCTGATTTTGCAAATTTCTCAACTTCTTCAGGAGTTCTGTGGGCTGATAAAGCGTTAATTTCGAATGGAATTTCCAGTTCGTTTAAAACTTCCGCTGCACCTTCCATTACAGGTAAATCAGAAGTGCTTCCCATAATAATACTAACTTTCGGATCCATATTTTTTCTTTTAATTTTTAGCGATTCAAAAATAAAGTTAAATCATTAATTTGTATTTTTGTAGCCTTAAATATAAATAATTTAATGGATTCGGTTAAGGTATATGATAAAGAATTTAAACTATCCATTCCTTATAGTCAGATTGTAGAAGCAATTAAAAACATTGCGAGTAAGCTTAATAAGGATTATTCAGGAAAAGATTATCCTGTTTTTATTAGTGTGTTAAATGGGTCTTTTATCTTTGCTGCTGATTTATTAAAAGAACTGAATTTTCAACATTCAATTAGTTTTATAAAAGTTGCATCATATGCCGGATCGAATTCAACTGGGAAGATTAAGCAACTTTTTGGAATAGATGAAGATTTAAAAAATAAAAATATTATTATTCTTGATGATATTATTGATACAGGAAATACTATTGACTACATTTGCCGGGAAATTGAAAAACAAAAACCCCAATCAATAAAAGTTGTAAGTTTATTTTTGAAAGAAGAGATTTATAGAGGCAAAATAAAAATTGATTATATTGGATTGAAAATACCTGATAAATTTATTATTGGCTATGGCATGGATTACAATGGTTTAGGAAGACATTATAAAAATATATATGAATTAACAGATAAATAAAAGTTGGATAATTAAAAAATAAAATTTTATGTTGAATTTAGTATTATTTGGCCCTCCGGGAGCAGGAAAAGGAACGCAAGCAGAAAAACTTATTGATAAGTATCAATTGGTTCATTTATCAACAGGTGATATTTTAAGAAGTGAGATAAAAAATCAAACCAAATTAGGATTAGAAGCTAAAAATTATATGGATAAAGGGGCGTTAGTACCAGATTCTGTTGTAATAGGAATGATTGAGTCGAAAATAGATCAAAATAATTGCGCTAAAGGTTTTATTTTTGATGGTTTCCCAAGAACTACACCTCAGGCAAACGCATTAGACGAATTATTAAATAAAAAGGGAAATCCAATTTCAAAAATGTTGGCACTGGAAGTTGATCATGATGAATTAGTAAAAAGATTATTAAACCGTGGTAAAGACTCAGGTAGAGCAGATGATCAAAACCAGGAAGTTATTGAAAATAGAATTAAAGTATACCACAATGAAACCAGTCCTTTAATTGATTATTATTCCAAACAGGATAAATTTCAAGGGATACAGGGTATGGGTAGTATTGATGATATTTTTGAAAGACTTTGCGAGGCGATTGATAACATATAAATTTAAAGAAAAGAGGCAATTTTATGCCTGATTCGAATTTTGTTGATTATGTAAAGATTTTTTTAAGGTCCGGGAAAGGAGGTGCAGGTTCAGCTCATTTCCGGCGCGAAAAATATATACCCAAAGGTGGACCTGATGGTGGTGATGGTGGTCGCGGCGGGCATATAATTTTAAAAGGTAATAGGCAGCTCTGGACTCTATTACATCTAAAATATCAGAAACATATATTTGCCGGACATGGACAAAGTGGTGGAGGAGCACTAAAAACCGGCTCTGATGGTGAAGATAAAATTATTGAGGTTCCTCTT
>CAZBZX010000436.1:0-3786 GCA_964496465.1 uncultured Bacteroidales bacterium | reverse complement strand
GATTGTTGATAAAGACAAAAAAAGTCGGAAGAAAATCTTCCGACCATACGTGGCTTTGAGGCCCCCTTCAGTGAAATATTTAAATTTAAATCGTTGCACTTTCAGTTGGGATAGCCCTATCCACTTTTTTTATTAATCCTTGCAAAACTGTGCCCGGACCAACTTCCGTGAATATTGTGGCACCATCAGCAAGCATGTTTTGCATTGTTTGCGTCCATTTTACCGGCGATGTTAATTGTGCTATTAAGTTCTCTTTAATTAATTTAGGATTTTTAGCAGCACTGGCATTTACATTTTGATATATCGGACAAACCGGTTCATTAATAGCAGTATTATTAATTGCCTCTGCTAACTCAATTTTAGCAGGTTCCATTAAAGGGGAATGAAATGCTCCTCCAACTGGTAATTTTAATGCCCTTTTTGCATTTAAAGCTTTCAATTTTTCAATAGCCATGTCAATTCCTTTTATCGAACCGGAAATAACAATTTGTCCCGGACTATTATAATTTGCTGAAACTACTACTTCATTAATTTCGTTACATACTTTTTCTACAATTTCATCATCTAGTCCAATAATGGCCGCCATAGTTGAAGCCTGAGCTTCGCATGCCTTTTGCATGGCCATAGCGCGTTTCGATACAAGAATTAATCCATCTTCAAATGAAAGTCCGCCTGCTGCAACTAATGCCGAAAATTCACCTAATGAATGACCAGCAACCATTTCAGGCATAAATTTATCACCTAAAACTTTAGCTAAAATTACTGAATGCAAAAAGATAGCCGGTTGAGTTACTTTTGTTTGTTTTAAATCTTCATCAGTTCCATTAAACATTAAATCTGTAATAGCAAATCCTAATATTTCATTAGCTTTATAAAAAAGTTTTTTTGCTAATTCAGAATTATCAAACAATTCTTTACCCATTCCAACAAACTGGGCACCCTGTCCCGGAAAAACATATGCTTTCATTCACACTTAATTAAAATGTTGGCCAAAAATAATTTATTTGTAGCAAAGTGCAAAAAGTAAAATGTATAAACTATAATAAATAATGATTTCTTATTTAATGCCTTCTAGTAAACATTTTAATTCTTTTAAATCCCAACATAAAAAATTCAAATTACAAATAAATTCCAATTGTATAAATACCAAATTATTAAACTGTTTTAAAAATTGAGATTTTTGAATTTTGGATTTATTTGTTTTTTGTAATTTGATTTTTATTATTTTTTTGTAAAGATTATTTAAATTTTAAACAAATGATTTTAATACAATTTAACCAAAAATTAATATAAATATTACTTATACTTTGTTATTTGCATTATTAAATTCATTAATTTTATACTTGGTATTTAATAAATTTTATTATTTACTTTAATAAATTGATATCATGGCAACAAAAAAAACACAAAAAGCTCCTGTAAAAACTTCTCCACAAGCTAAAAAAATTACAGATGAAGACATCAGGAAAAAAGCACAGGAAATTTATGAAGCAAGAATAGCAAAAGGAGTTGAAGGTGATTCTGAAACAGATTGGCATCAGGCTGAACGGGAATTAAAAAAGAAAAAATAGTAGATTAATTGCTGCACTTACTTTATCTTAAATATTAATCTTTAGCTGTTAGGTGAGATATTTCTTTTTTTTATTAAGATTAGATATCTTTACTGTAAATATTTATTATGAGCAATAACAAAGGATTTGGAACAGCCCCTGTATTCTTTACAGCTATAGCAACAATATTAGGCGCAATATTATTTTTACGTTTTGGTTTTGCAGTTGGAACATTGGGATTTTGGGGGGTAGTTATAATTATTCTACTTGGTCATTTAGTTACTATCCCAACTGCTTTGGCTATATCAGAATTGGCAACAAACAAAAGGGTTGAAGGTGGAGGAGAGTACTTTATAATTTCCAGATCCTTTGGACTAAATATTGGTGCTACTATTGGAATAGCTTTGTATATGTCGCAAGCCATTAGCGTAGCGTTTTATATAATTGCATTTACTGAATCTTTCGAATTTTTATTTAATTATTTTCATGAGTTTACAGGTTTTCTTTTACCCAGACAAATAATTAGTATTCCTGCTTTAGTCCTATTAGCCATTATGATTTTCAAAAAAGGGGCTAATATGGGAGTAAAGACTTTATATATTGTTATTGGAATTTTATTTACTTCTTTGATTTTATTTTTTTTAGGTAAAACTACTTTCAATGAAGCAACTGAAATTAATTTATTCTCCGCTCAGTTCAGAAATAATGAGGATTTTTTCAAGGTGTTTGCCATTGTATTCCCAGCTTTCACTGGAATGACGGCCGGCGTTGGACTTTCAGGTGAACTGCGGAATCCGGCAAAATCAATTCCTGTTGGTACTACTTTAGCCACTATTTGCGGTATGATTATTTATTTTTTTATAATATATAAGATGGCCATTTCTGCATCACCGGAAGATATGATTAATAATCAGCTTATTATGTCAAAAATTGCCATTGGCGGGGCTTTTATAATCCCACTCGGACTTGCAGCCTCAACGATTTCATCTGCAATTGGTTCGGTAATGGTCGCTCCAAGAACTTTACAGGCATTAGCGTTAGACAGATCCTTTCCATTAAAAAGAATGAATTCATGGATTAGTAAAGAAAGAGAAAAAGACAATGAACCAGCCAACGCTACTATAATAACATGTGTAATAGCTTTTGTATTTGTGGCTATGGGAAATGTAAATGCGGTAGCTGAAATTATTTCTATGTTTTTTATGGTAACTTATGGTTCATTATGTTTAATCTCATTTTTACATCATTTTGGATCCTCTCCTTCTTATCGCCCTTCTTTTAAATCAAGATGGTATGTTTCTTTAACTGGCTTTATTATTTCTATTTGGGTAATGTTTAAAATAAATACACCTTATGCTTTAGTAGCTGTAATTTTAATGGCATTTCTTTATATTTATATAAACAGTTTTCATAAAAACAGGAAAGGACTTGAAGCAATTTTCACGAATACAATTTTTCAGCTAAACAGAAACCTGCAGGTATATTTACAAAAAAAAGGCAGCCGTAAATCTGCACCAGAATGGAGACCAAGCGCAATTTGTATTTCAGCGGATTCTTTTAAAAGACAAATAGCATTTAAATTGCTTAACTGGATTTCATATAAATATGGATTTGGAACATACATTCATCTAATTGAAGGCTACTATTCAAAAGCCACGCATGAAAAATCTCAGGAAGAATTAAACCGGTTAATAACAAAATTTGACAAAACCCATAATCAGGTGTATATTGATACTTTAATATCACCATCGTATACATCGGCAATAGCTCAAACTATACAAGTTCCGGGTATTGCAGGTATGGAAAATAATATGGCGATATTTGAGTTTAATAAAGAAGAACCGGAAAATTTACCAGATATAGTTGATAATTTTGCTTTGGTCAATGCAGGTAATTTTGATGTACTTATTTTAGGTTCAAGCAGGAAACAAATTGATTATAATGAAGATATTCATATTTGGATCAGGAGTATTGATGAATATAATTCAAATTTAATGATATTGTTAAGTTTTATAATTTTAGGCCATCCCGATTGGAAAAATTCTACTATCCGAATTTTTGAAACATGTAAACCAGATATGATACAGGAAATAAGGGCCAGAATGAAAGAACTTGTATTAACAGGACGACTTCCAATAACAGAGAAAAATATTGAAATTATTCCTGAAAAGGAAAATGTGAATATTAAAACTTTAATAAACGAACGATCAGCAGATGCTGCTTTAACATTAATTGG
>CAZBZX010000435.1:0-3791 GCA_964496465.1 uncultured Bacteroidales bacterium | reverse complement strand
GATTTTCAGATGACCTTAACCTGTTATCTTCCATATTCGAAGCGGTTCTTGCATATGGTCCGGCACTAGCTTTCTGATTACCTACTTTTAGTGTCACAGTATCACCTCTTTCAACTTCAATTTGATAATATACGTTATTAACACCTGTTGGAAGGTCTAGATCACTATAGCTATTTATTGAACTAGGAATTTTAGCAATTAACTCAATCCCTTCTCTTGTCGCACCTCTGTATAGGTTATAGGATCCAAATGAAAATCCTTCATAATGATTCCATTGTAAATTAACACCATTTTCTGAACCAGCACGTTCACTTGGCGCAAGATGTATAGTTTTATGATGCTTGCTAAGTTCAGATTCACCGCAATTGTCAACAATTGAAATTTTATATTGATCAGCTCTTACATCCGGATTTGAATTGTTGTCTATAAAAATATTGGAATCATTAAAAGTCCTTTCACCAATTATTTCATATTCATTCGCTGTATTTGTTTCTTTATAAATATTATAAGAAATTATATTATCAATTTCAGGCTTATCCCAAACTATTAAATTTTTACCATTTTCACCTTCTGTTCTATCAACGGTTACAAGGAATATTTCAGGAATATAAGGATCTTGTATTGAAATATTTACAGTATTTGAGGAATTTTTACAACCATTAGTATCTGTAACTTTTACAAAATAAGCTCCAGATTTTTTAATTTGTTTATATCTTTCCGTTGTATAATCACTCCATTTGTAGGCTTCAAAATCACCTGGATCAATTATAAAGTCTGTATTCCAGCAAATAGAAGTATCTGTCCCTATTGTAACTTGAGGAAGATCATTAATTGTTACTGAAGCTAATTCAGTTTGAATAGTTCCGCATTGATTAGCAACAAGGCAATTATATATACCTTCATCAGTAAGAGTCGCCCCTGAAATAGAATATTTATAATTTGTAGCACCATTAATTGTATCATTATTTTTCATCCAGGTATACATCACAGGAATTGTACTTGCAACCGATATTGACAAACTAGCATTTTCATTTAAACAAATTTCTTTATCTTCAGGTTGTACAATTATTTGAGGTTTTTGATGGAGTATGGTTGTTATAGCATTAGTTGGTTTTGAACCATATTGAGTTGAAACCATGCAATCGTAATCCGCTTCATCGTCATTTCCAATATCGTAAATTGTCAGTTCATTCCCTGTTTCGCTACTCAAAATAGCTCCATTTTTTCTCCATTGATAACTTGCTGCGTAATTTGTTATAATAGATAACTTCAAAGAATCTCCCAGACAAACTGTAGGAGTTCCATTTCCTGAGATAATATTAGCCTGAGGATTAAGATAGAAAGCAACTTTACTTGAAGTGTCTATTCCACAGCTATTTTCAACAATGCAAGTATATATTCCTTCATCTATTAATGGTCTGAAACCTGCAAATTTTAATTGATTGGAATTTTCTGTAATTAATGAAATACTATTTCTTTGCCATTGATAATTAAAAGGGCCAGTTCCACTTGCACCAATGTTAACAGTAAAAGATGTTAAACTATCAATCCATTGAGAAGAAGGTTCACTTATAATTTCAGGTGCTTCACTTACTTTCATATATACAATATTTGTAGACACACTCCCATAAATACTAGTAATTGAACAATAATAATTTCCGTCATTGTTTTTATTAATTGAAGATATAATAAGTGAATCAGAATTAGCACCATTTATAACATTACCATTTTTATACCATGCATATGAAGGTGAAGGTAAATTAGTTTTAGTGTAAATAATAGTTTTTTCTCCCTCACAGAATGTAGTATCATTTCCTTTAATAAGAGCTTTTGGTGCAAGATACATACTGAAATCATTACTTGAATCTATTCCACAAATATTATTTACTTTAACTTTATATATTCCTTCATTTGTATTACTAAAAGATGATATAGTTAGTGATGAATTCACAGCTCCTGGAATAATAGTGCCATTTTGTAACCAGCTATAAATAAATGGTGTAGTCCCAGATGTTATAGCTAATGGATTTATTTGTGTGTTTTCTGATACAAAAGTGGATGAAGGCTGAGAAATTATTTCAGGAGCTTGATTTATCGAAACATAAATCGGATCAGTTTCAATATTTCCGTAGTTTCCAGTTATATAACAAGTATAACTACCTGCATCATCATTTTCAACTGAATTAATATATATTAATGAAGCTGTTTCTCCTGTTAAATTTACTCCATTTTTACGCCATTGATATGTGGCTGAATAATTCACTCCAACAATTAATTTTAATGAGTCATTTACACATAAAATAGGTAATCCATTTTGGGTTTGAATAGTAACTGTTGGATTAATATAGAACGCAGCTTCTGAAGTAGTATCAGTGCCACAGCTATTTTCCACTATACATGTATAGACTCCCTCATCTATAACTGGCCTGAAACCAGCAAATTTTAATTGATTTGAATTCTCTGACACCAATAGGGTCTCATTTTTATACCATTGATATGTAATAGGTTCAGACCCGCTTGCTCCAACATTTACGGTAAACGAAGTTAAGCTATCCAGCCATTTTGAATCAGGTTCATTTAATATTTGAGGAGCCTGACTTACTGATATATATATACTATTAGTAGATGTATTTCCATAAGTACTGTTGATTATTGCATAATAATTTCCTTCGTTGTTTACTGAGACAGCAGGTATTATTAGCGAATCGGTTGTAGCACTGGTAATTAAATTATTATTTTTATACCACTTATAGGTAGGAGAGGGAACATTAGTTTCAGTGTAAATAACTGTGCGTTCTCCTTCACAAAATACAGTATCATTACCCTTTACAATGATAGGAGGAGATAAATATAATGCAAATAAATCACTTGAATCTTCTCCACAAGTATTTGAAACTTTCGCTTTATATAATCCTTCATTAATAACTCCGAATGAAGTTACGGTTAGGGTTGAAGCATTTGCCCCTGATATTGTCGATCCATCAAGTAACCAACTGTAAATAAAAGGAGTTGTTCCTGAACTTATAACAGTAGGTTTAATTTCAGCACCTTCGTCAACAAATGCAGAGGAAGGTTGTGAAACTATTTCCGGTGGTTGATATATAGAAATATATACTGGATCTGTATTAACTTTACCATAAGCTGTTTCTATTAAACAGGTAAAACTACCCGCATCACTTGTTTCAACAGAATCAATATATAGTAATGAATCAATTTCTCCACTAATTAACACTCCATTTTTATACCACTGGTAAGTTGCTGTATAACTTGTTGTAACAGCTAGTCGCAGCGAATCATCAATACATAATGTGGTTGATTCGCCATCAGTTTCAACTGTAATTTCTGGAGTTACATAGAATGAAACTTCACTTGTTGTATCACTGCCACAACCATTTTCAACGATACATTTAAAAATTCCTTCATCGATAATTTGACGGAAACCAGCAAATTTTAATTGATTGGAAGTTTCCCCAATCATTTCAATTTCATTTTGATACCATTGATAGGAGATTCCAGTACCACTGGCTCCAACAGTAACAGTAAAGGAGGTTAAACTATCAATCCATTTTGATGATGGTTCACTTACAATTTTAGGAGCTTCACTTACACTTATATAGATATTATCAGTAATTACATTTCCAAATGAACTTAATACCTGGCAATAATAGTTACCTTCGTTATTACTTGATATGGATGGAAAAATTAATGAATCAGTTGTGGCGCCTGAAATTAGGCTTCCATATATATACAAAATATAAGAATGAGAGGGGACACAAGATTTGGTGTATAAA
>CAZBZX010000434.1:0-3806 GCA_964496465.1 uncultured Bacteroidales bacterium | reverse complement strand
CGTTACATTTGCGTTTTTCCCTGTTACATCTCTGTTCCTACCACTTACATTTGCGTTCCTACCGCTTACATCTCTATTTTTCCCCGTTACATTTTATTTGCTTCCAAATGTTGTCAAGTTATTTCAGTATATTACATATATCCACTCACTCTCTGGTGGAAGAGTTATGTCAATAGTATCAGAGAAACAACTTATACCATAAATGTATCCTATACCATTGTTAACGTTATCTTCACTAATGATTGGTTCGGTTTCAATATCAGGTGTGAAAATATCAATAATTTTCTCACTTTCTTCACTATTACTCAATGATGGATGATATTTGTTTTTAATATTTCCGGTGAATTTATGAAACAGGTAAATTATCAAATGATATTTTTGATTATATGTGGCATTGAACTTAAGAATATTATCTGCTTGGTTTAGTAATTCATCATCAAATTGAGGCCGTATAATATTATTTTCTCCTTCTTCAATAATATAATTTCCATCATACAAGGGTGTAAAGTCAATAAAATTAAAATAACTGGGGATAGCAAACATATCATAAAAATCATTTGCACCTTGTGGGTCATCTATTTCTATTTCTAAATAAAGGTATGCAACTGTATCATTTCGTGCTTCAACGGTATAGATATACATTGAGCTATCATTGCCATGATAAATTGTATCGTCATATTCTGGAGTATGAGTTACTACTACAGAATCGATTTTTTTATACAGTGTTTTAAAAGTTACCATTTCGGGCATTTCAAATTCAGCTTCAATAGTTTCCCAATCCGGTATTTCAATCTTCATTTTATAATTAGCACCGGGTAAAGGATTAAATCCATCTTTAGAATATATTCCATAAATAATATTTTCAAAATCAGTTATTAAATTACCATCTTCCCATAAATTTATTGTTGCATTTTTAACTGCTGTACATGAATCATTAAATACGCCGGCTGTATAATAAATATTTATTGTTGGTTCTGAAGTATTATAGAACGTTGAATATATGGATACGTACTTTTCACTATCGATATCAAATACAACAGGATCGCATGATAACATTAAACTTCCTATGATTAATAGAATAAATAAATTTCTGTACATGATTAAAAATTAAATGAATAACTTATAAAAGGAAAAAACGGATACAAGCCAGTTAAATAGTAACTTTCTTTGTTATTTATATTATCTCTTGTAATAAAACAAGCATTTTGGCGATTGTAAAGGTTATAAACACCAAAATTCCATTTAGCAACGTATTTCTTTTTTTGTTTTGTATAATTAAAGGATAAATCCAAGCGATGGAAATCTGGTAACTGGACATTGTTTTTTGAACTGGCATATTCGTGATTTAATCTACTTATTCCATTTATATCTATATCGGTTGAAGCTCTGTAATCCTGTACAATATTAGTTGCGAGTGTAATTAAGCTGCCCGAAGCATAAAGCCATGTTAGATTTATATCCATCCTATCTGTAAGTTTGTATAAAAGAACAATTGAAATATTATGTCGCCTGTCGTATTTAAATCTATATTCTTTACCATTATTTAGTGCATCAAATTGTCTATTGCTCCATGCAAGGGAATACCCTACCCAGCCACTTAGCCTGGTATATCTACGCTCAAGCATGGTTTCAAATCCATATGCATCGCCATTGCCTTGCACAACACTTTCCTCCCAATTTTCTAAAATATCAAACTTATATCCTTCTTTTACTTCTAACAGATTTTTTAAACTTTTATAATAAGTTTCGAAAGTTACTTTATAATGATCAGAAACGGCAATCACGCAACCAGCATCAATTTGATTTGATATTAAAGGCTCCATATTTTCTGTTTTAAAAACCCATAAGTCGGCTGGAGAAAACATATTGTTTGTTGTTACCATAAAACAGTTTTGAGTAACACGACCGTATCCAATTTTTGTTGAGATTATATCTTTTGGCAAATATTGAAGTTGAATGCGAGGTTCAAATTGTGGTGAAATGTTATTTAAATCATTAAAAACAACCCTTATGCCTGCAGTTGAGTTAATTTTTTCACTAATCTTAATCTTATCTTGAAAATATCCATAAGAATCAGTAATATACATTTTGTCTTGCGAAAATGATAATTCATAAGGTTGAGAGCCATATTCGGCAATTGTTATTTGTCCAGATGAAGGATCGAAATTATGATTTGTTATTCCTAATCCAGCTTCAAAGTTGTGGTTTTTGTTTTTATTAATTGAAATGCTTGTATTAAAGCCATAATCACGAATTTTTGTTTTATAATCTTTATTTGAATAACTATTATACCTTTTTTCGCTAATAATATAATTAGTATTGTCTTTTATTAATTTATAATAATAGTCTGTACAATAAGCCTGTGCAGAATAGAAAATGCTTTTATTTATTGAAAAAGTATATCTAAGACTTGCTGTTGTATTTCCCCATTTATATGTTTCTTTAGTTTTATCAATTTCTAATTCATCTTTTTTATTATCTACAGAAATATAATCATCGTTACCTCCATAATAACTTATAAATATTCGATGCTTATTATTAAACCTATAATTTACTTTACATGTGCCATCGTAAAAATGATAGGCAGTATATGACCTGTTATCCGGGTCTTTTTGTTTGGAAAAAACATATGCTTTTATGGGAAGATCAAAATAAGTCCGTCTTGCTGAAATTAAATAAGTTAATTTATCTTTAATTATAGGCCCTTCAATTAGTATTTTAGAAGCAATTAATCCAACAGTTCCTTTCACGCTGGTTTTATCGTTGCGTCCTTCTTTCATTGAAATATCAAGTACAGCAGACGCCCTGCTACCATATTTTGTAGGAAAAGCTCCTTTATAAAGAATAGCACTATTTATTGCATCGGAATTAAATACAGAGAAGAATCCGTATAAATGATTTGCATTATAAACCGGAGTACCGTCCAAAAGTATTAAGCTTTGCCCTGGGTCGCTACCGCGAACAAATAATCCGGTTGATCCTGCATTGCCGGCTTGTATTCCGGGTAAGAGTTGAAAGGTTTTCAATATATCTGGTTCACCCAAGAAGTTAGGTAATTGTTCAATTTTTGCAGCATGAAGTTCAGAAACGCCAAGTTGCTGATTCCGCACCTCTTGTATAATAGGGCTAGCATATATTTTTATTTCTTCAATAGTAGCATTTGGTGCCATGTTTATATTGAGAATTATATTGTGATGTAGCGAATCTATTTTAACCTCATTTATATAATAGCCCAAATATGAAACAAAGAACTTTTTATAATGCTGTGGAATTGTAAATGAGAAATAACCGTAATTATTTGAAATAGCCGAATATTTATAATCGCTTGTATAAATGTTTGCGCTTACTAATGATTCACCAGTTATACTGTCAATAACAAAGCCATTTATATTAATTTGTTGTGAAAATAAATTTCCACTAATAAAGATTAGTAAAAGAACAATATGCTTTTTTATAATCATTATAACTATACCTAATTAATTATTTAGTGTAAGGAATTTTTGGCTTTATTTCTTCTTTATTGATAGAAAAAGTATCATGTAAATTACAGCTCTTTTGCAAACTTTGGTTTGTGTGTTAAATGGTGGGGTTTGCAAATGTGCTGTTTTGTACTTTTGTCTTTCTCTTTGAGCGAAGGGAGAAAAACAAAATAATACTTTATAATTATATTGTTTAGCAAAAGTGTTTATAGATAATTTAATCAAATTTCGTGTCAAAGAAATACTGCCAAAATTTTATAAAACACTTGCAGCTAACGGTCCTCGTGTAAAAATTGGGCGGGTGTGAACCCGACAAACTTGTCAGAC
>CAZBZX010000433.1:0-3812 GCA_964496465.1 uncultured Bacteroidales bacterium | reverse complement strand
CGACAACGATGGACCGCCCTGTTGGGCGAGCCGAAGAGTATCGGTTACCGTTCCCCAGCGGCTTCGAAACCCGCCTCGGGATGCACACCGATTCACCCCGGTGTCATCTTGAGATCCGATCTCACCCCATGTTCGCCCCTCGCGGAAGAGGTTTATCGACAGTCCCACAATCGTGGGCGAGCCGAAGAGACGTTGGTTATCGGACCTTGAGGACGTGGGTTCGACCCCCACCGGCCATCGCGGCCGTAGCTCAGCGGCAGAGCGCCAGGCATCCCAATTCTCATCACCATGCTCGTCCGCTCTTCCTGATGTCCACCCACCACCACAACTGAATAGCGACGTGGGGCCTTCCCGGCCCCGACAACGATGGACCGCCTTGTAAGGGCGAGCCGAAGCGCGAAGGTTACCCTGTCACGGAACAAATCCCTTTTCGCATCCCATGCTCGCCCCTCGCGTCGGCGAACCGACGAGGTATTGGTTACCTGGCATAGCGGGTTCGAGTCCCGCCTGCGGCAACGCAGACGCTCAGCATCATCGAGCACTCCGATCCTCACCCCATGTTCGCCCCCTGGCGAGGCAAGGCGGTCCATCACACTCCCCACAAGTCGTGGGCGAGCCGAAGAGATGTTGGTTACCTGACCCCTGGGAAGCGGGTTCGATTCCCGCCGGCGCTATGGCGCCGTAGCTCACCGGTAGAGCAGGGGGATCCCGACGCTCAATCACACGCTCGTCCATCCTCGTCCGCCTCGGCGGATATCGCATGCTCGCCCCCCAAAGCGAGCCGAACACTGAAAGGATCAACACATGGCAAACAAGAACCTCAAGACCATCTCGACCATCGTCGGCAAGATGGCGACCCCGCAGTCCCGAAAGGCCGCGAAGGGCCAGAAGCGGAACACCGCTGGCGGATACACCTTCACGGTCTCCGAGTTCGAGCGCGCCAAGCGCTTCCTCATCCTCGGGGCGGACGGGTCGTTCTACCAGTCCGGTGCGACGATGTCTCGCGATAACGCCCATACGATCGTCAAGCTCGCCGAGGGCACGAAGTCGCGTGAACTCACCGACCTCATCGTCGAGATCTCGACCGCGGGCCGTGCCCCCAAGCAGGACCCGGCACTTTTCGCACTCGCGATCGCCGCGTCCCACGGGAGCGAGGAGGATCGCGCCTATGCGCTGTCTAAGCTTCCCGAGGTCGCGCGAACCGGGTCGACGCTCTTCACGTTCCTGACGTACGCCCAGCAGTTTCGTGGGTGGGGTCGTGCACTGACGCGTGCCGTCGCGGCTTGGTACACCACCAAGCCGGTGAACGACGTCACGTATCAGGCGGTTAAGTACCGCCAGCGTGACGGGTGGACGCACCGTGACGTCTTCCGCAAGGCGCACCCGAAGTCGAGCGACCCCGCTTTCCAGGGCCTCGGCGAGTGGATCCTGCGGGGCGACGTTGCGAACGCGCCTGCACTCGTTCAGGGATACGCGCTCGCGCAGGAGGCTAGCGCTAAGGAGTTGCCCGGCATCATCCGCGAGTACGGGCTGACGTGGGAGATGATTCCCACGGAGGCGCTGAACGAGCCGAAGGTGTGGGACGCGCTGCTCGACGGCAACGTGCCGCTCGGTGCGCTGCTCCGTCAGTTGCCGCGCCTTTCGCGTATCGGCGTCATTAAGCCGTTCCGTGGCTCGACCAAGGAGATCGCACGGCGTCTGACCGACCCTGGCGAGCTCAAGCGGTCGCGCATCCACCCGCTCAACGTGCTCGTTGCGCTCCATACGTACGCCTCCGGAAAGGGTGTGCGGGGGAGTGGGGCGTGGGATCCGAACTCGTCAATCATCGACGCGCTGGATACCGCGTTCTACGCGTCGTTCGCCAACGTCGTACCTGCGGGAAAGCGGACGCTTATCGCGATGGATGTTTCCGGATCGATGAGTATGGGCCAGGTGGCGGGGGTGCCGCTAACTCCTCGTGAGGCGGCGACGGGCCTTGCGCTCGTGCTGGCTTCGACCGAGCCGTACACCCACACCATCGGATTCACGGCGGGTGGGCGGGGGTCGACGTGGGGAGCGACGCGTCGGGTTGTTCCGGCTGGGCGGGGTACGTACTCACAGGCGGTCTCCGAGCTGACCATCAGCCCGAAGATGCGGCTCGACAAGGCCATCGCCGAGGTCTCCGGACTTCCGTTCGGAGCCACCGACTGCGCCCTGCCGATGCTCTACGCGCTGGAGCGGAAGCTCGAGGTGGACACGTTTATCGTGATCACCGACAACGAGACTTGGGCGGGGAACATTCACCCGCACGAGGCTCTTCAGCAGTACCGCAAGAAGACTCGGATCGACGCGAAGCTCATCGTGCTGGCCACGACGGCGACGCGGTTCTCGATCGCCGACCCGAGCGATCCGGGGATGCTCGACATCGCTGGGTTCGACTCTGCGGTGCCGCAACTCGTGACGGAATTCTCGCGCGGGTTCTAGCAGGGACGACGGGTGCGGTCCGCCTTCGGGCGGGTCGCACCTTTCGCGTTCTAGCCGCCTAGTCACACTGGAGGATCGTCTACCCCGCGACGCAGCCCGAGTCACACAGGAACTCACGATGACGGTAGAGCTGGCTCAGCTCCGTCATCCTCGGCGGCTTCCAGTAACCTCCGAACGCGACGGGTCGAGG
This sequence comes from uncultured Bacteroidales bacterium, assembly GCA_964496465.1. Taxonomy (GTDB): domain Bacteria; phylum Bacteroidota; class Bacteroidia; order Bacteroidales; family CAYFUP01; genus CAZBZX01. The sequence goes on along the minus strand of CAZBZX010000433.1, from coordinate 1,159 downwards.
CGATTCCAAGCCCCGCCACCACCCCTCCCGCGAGAATCGCGGGAGCGGCGGGAATCCAGAGGCTCCGGTGCGAGTCAAAGACGGCGAAGCTCGCTGCGAGAATCGCGATCGCGACCGCCGTCGACCATAGGAAGGGGCGTCGCCAGCCTCGCTTACGTTGTGGCATCACCATCTCGGCGGCACCCAACAAGGATCCAGCCCCGATGGCAGCCCAACCGATAATCATGGCGGACAAGAACGATGCGTCTCCGTTGAGAGTCACGGGATCCCACATCGCGGAGGGTCGGATCTGTGCGGCCACAGGTGCGATGAACAGTGCCAGCGCCCCGAAGCACGACAGCAAACCTGCCCAAACGTACTGCGAAGTCCTCACCCGTCCTGGGCGCCGGAGCATAGTCGCAAGGGTAAGCATGGTTAGCGACCAACCGATAGCGGCCCATGCGATTGGCGCGACGACCACACTTGACACAGTGGCAGTGGGCGGCGGAAGTCCAGTGTCTGCACGCTCAGCGTCACCGCAACACGGGGGGCTGTGGATGACCGTACGCGTCCACGTTCCATCCGAAGTTCGTGACGCGAATCCGTCGCGGGCGTTGGCGACGAATACTTGGTACTCCGCACCGTCTTCCACGACGACCAAGGCGAGCGAAGCGAGATCCGTCTGGGGGTCGTAGATTCCCCAGAGATGGTCTTCTAGGGCGATGACCTCCGTGTTGGGAACCTCCCACTCGTTCAGCCAAGTCCGTCCCCCATCGTCGCTCCGCTCGACCGCAATCCGACCGGAAACGGTGCGGTAGCAAATGTTGGGGGCGAAGGAAACGCAGTCCTCCGTGAGGGCCGCGTTCCTAGATCCCTCGGGCATTTCCGCATCTGCCGCTTCCTGTCCGCTCGCCCAGCGGAAGACCGCACCATCCTCGGATACGGCCCAGTACCGGTCGCCCCACCCCTCGCCGAATCCGATCCACACGTGACCGTCGACTTCGAGTACCTGGTCGACGGTGGGAGGGGGAAGCTGGCTCGTGGCTGCGGTTGCGAGTACCGCCACGGGGAGCACGACGGCAAATCGCACGATGCGAGCCGTGCGGCCTCCCGCCGGTTTGTGAAGGGCGTGGGTGAACGCCCACCAGGCGAGGGTGAGGGCGGGGAGGGCGAGGAGGTC
>CAZBZX010000432.1:0-3816 GCA_964496465.1 uncultured Bacteroidales bacterium | reverse complement strand
AGTTAATATGCTTGTAATTGATGGATTATATGCCTTAAATGCCAATAGCATAGATATGAAAGTTTTTATTGATTTAACTTATCATGAAACTAAAATGGCTCAACTTGTCAGGGAAAAAGAATCTTATGATGCATTTCGTGAGAAAGTGCTTGAACAGGAACATTTAATTATTCGAAAATTTAAAGACAGTGCTGATATATTGGTTGATAAAAATTATCACATAAAAAAAGTAAAGAATTGTAACACTTAAATAAAATAAAACCTTCAAAATCTGTTTTTTTTTAGCTTCATTTTTCTTATTTTGTACCAATCATTAATAATTAACTTCAATAAAATTATTTTTTAATTTCTGGTATATGGAGAACTTGAATTATGGTGTGGTTGGTAATTGCAGAAGTGCTGCATTAATTTCAAATATTGGCTCTATTGATTGGCTTTGTATGCCTGATTTTAACTCGGCTTCAGTTTTTGCTAAAATTCTTGATAGTAAAATGGGAGGGGAGTTCGTAATTGAAGTGGATAATAAGTACCAGATTACACAGGATTATATTGAAAATACGAATATTTTAAAAACTTTCTTTGACGATGGCGAAAACTCTTTCGAACTTTTGGATTTTATGCCAAGATTCATGTCGGAGGATGGAAGTTATTTTAATCCACCGGATTTAATCCGCTATATTAAAATTATTACAGGAGCACCAAAAATAAAGGTAAAATATAACCCTAAGCTTTTTTATGCCGAATTTGAAACCAAAACGGAAAAGGAAATAGAGTTTATTAAAAGCTATCCGGTATCGGGGACTTATGATTCTGTCTATTTATATTCAAATTTAGATTTTGATATTATTTTAAATAGTGAAGAAGTAGAATTAGAGAGAGATGCTTATTTTCTATTAAGTTATAACCAGAAAATAGAAGATATGCAACTCAATAAAATTTACCTGAAGCTTCAACGAACAAAAGTTTATTGGTACAACTGGGTTGAAAAAACTGTACGATTTAATAAGTACAATAAAGAAATAATTAGAAGTGCATTGGTACTTAAATTATTAACATTTCAATTAAGCGGAGCTATTTTAGCCGCTGTAACCACTTCTTTACCTGAAACTATTGGAGGTAAAAGGAACTGGGATTATCGTTATTGTTGGATACGAGATGCATCAATGATTATTAAAGTAATGATGATTTTAGGACATACTACTGGTGCCAGGAGATTTTTAAATTATATTGTTGATCTTATTCCTGTTAAAGATGAGAAAATTCAAATTATGTATGGAATAAGGGGAGAGAAGGTTTTAACAGAAACAACTTTGGATTATCTTGAAGGGTATGAAAAATCAAAACCAGTTAGAATTGGAAATTCTGGTTTTGAATTACGCCAAAACGATATTTATGGGGTGTTGATGGATATCATTTATCAGAATTTTCTTTTATATGTAAAATCACAGGAAGCTAGTGAGGAATTATGGACACTGGTTCGTAGTATTGCAAAAATTGTAAGTAGCAATTGGAAAAATCCTGATATTGGAATTTGGGAAAATTATAAACAGGAAATGCATTATACATTCTCCAAAGTATTGTGCTGGGTAGCAATGGATAGAGGTATGAAAATAGCCTTGAAACTTGGAAAGGTAAATTATGAAGAACAATGGAGAGTTATTCGTGATGAAATAAGAGAGGATATCCTTAAAAATAGCTGGAGTGAGAAATTGCAGGCATTTAAACAGTCTTATGAATCCGATGAAATGGATGCTTCAAATTTATTAATTGAAACATATGGATTTATTGAGGCCAATGATCCAAAATATATAAGTACAGTTGAAGCAATTAAAAAGCATTTATTAACAGATGGTTTAATGTTTCGATATAAAAATCTGGATGATTTTGGAGAGCCAAAATCATCATATACAGTATGTATATTTTGGTTAATTAGAAGTTTATATAAGATTGGAGAACAAAAAGAAGCCGAAAAATTATTTAAAAAAGTGTTACAATACAGTAATCATCTTGGATTATTTAGTGAAAATATAGATATTGCTACAAAAAGATTGTTGGGTAATTTTCCTCATGGATCAACTCATTTGGCATTAATTGAAACTGCTATGACCTTATCCCGAGGTGATAAATGGGAGGATTTTGATTAGTATTCCTTTTTAAAGTTTTCATATATAACTTAATTGCTATATTTAAACCATATTAAAAATTTTGATATGGCGAATTTTTTAGATTTACTGAATCATATTATTAGTTTATATAATAATTATGTTGGTGGATATTTACTTCTGCTTATTTTAGTTCCAACTGGGATTTATTTTACATTTAAGTATAAATTTCTGCACATTGCTAAGTTTCGGCATTCTTTTAATATTATTCGTGGAAAGTATGATAAAAAGGATGATGCTGGTGATATTAACCATTTCCGGGCTTTAACAACAGCATTATCTGCAACTATTGGAACGGGGAACATTGTTGGAGTTGCTTTAGCAATATATTATGGTGGGCCTGGAGCTGTTTTCTGGATGTGGGTAACCGGATTTTTAGGAATGATTTTAAAATTTACAGAGTGCACACTATCGATGAAGTTCAGAAAAATTAATGACGATGGTTCTGTTTCTGGCGGTCCCATGTATTACATGGAAATAGGGTTAAAAGAAAAGTTAGGGAAATTTGCAAAAATATTAGCAGTCATTTTTGCTGTGGCAACCATATTATGTTCTCTTGGAACTGGTAATATGGCGCAATCGAATTCAATTTCTCATGTTATGCATTACAATTATGGGGTTCCTACTTGGATAAGCGGCTTAATAATTTCAATTCTTGTATTACTTGTAATTATTGGAGGAATTAAACGAATTGCCCAGATTACTTCTAAATTGGTCCCATTTATGACAATATTATATTTTTTGTCCGCATTAATAATAATAGCTGTAGAATATAAAAATATCCCTGGCGCCTTAATGCTTATTTTAACTGATGCATTTAGTGGAACTGCTGTAACTGGAGGATTTATCGGATCGACTTTTATAATGACATTGTTATTTGGTGTTAGACGGGGACTTTTTTCAAATGAAGCTGGTCAGGGTTCAGCTGCTATTGCTCATGCAGCTGCAAAAACTGAATATCCAGTGCGGGAAGGGTTAGTTGCCTCAGTTGGACCCTTTATTGATACGCTTATAGTATGTACTCTGACTGCAATGGTTATTATTCTCACGAGTGCATGGAATGACGGAATACGAGGCGTGGAGATGACTGTTGATGGTTTTAACAGAGGATTAGCAAAGGTTGGCCTTAATTTTATTGGAGAGCATATTGTAGCTACTGGATTGTTATTATTTGCAATTTCAACAATAATAAGCTGGTCATATTATGGAGACAGGGCAGCAGAATATTTGCTTGGATCTAAATTTATTCTTCCTTATCGATATATATATGTTATATTTATTTTTTTAGGTTCGATATGGGGATTAGAGTTAGTATGGAATTTTGTTGATATGGTGATAACATTTATGACAATTCCAAACTTAATAGCCTTATTATTACTATCATCGGTGGTTAAAAAAGAAATTGAAAAATATTTTAAAATTGGAATTTAGAATTTACTTATTTAATGCATTTACAAAAAAAGCTGAATGTTAAAAATTCAGCTTTTTTTGTAAATATTTTATTTATTAATAGAATTCGTAGGTATACTTATAAAGTACTTTATATCTATATTGACTATAATAACTATCAACTTCTTTTACATTATCTTTATCATCATAATTATAAGTTTTTTTTGAATAATCATCTGGATTTCCATCATACCATAATTCCTCA
>CAZBZX010000431.1:0-3818 GCA_964496465.1 uncultured Bacteroidales bacterium | reverse complement strand
AGTTATTATCGAAATCAAAACATTTCCTAATCCTGTTAAAGATTATGTGTGTTTTAATTATTCATTAAATAATTCAGGTACAATAAATCTAACTATGTTTGATATCGTTGGAAAAAAGGTTTTATTTAGTGGCCCAATCGAGGTTAATAATGGAAACGGGAAATTAAAATTAGATATAAGTGAATTAAATGAAGGAATATTTATTTGTAAATTTGAATTAATACCTAAAAACAATAGTAATAAAATCAAGGTTTATCAGAAAATTATTAAATCTACGAAGCTGTTTTAATTTATTAATTTCAGATAATATGATACTTTTTCTTAGTGATATCTTAGTAGTTTAGTGTTTTTGTGGCTATTATTCTTAATATTTTTATGCTACCAAGGCGCTAATACACCAAGAAACTCAAAAAATAAAACAGCTTCTAAATAGTGGTTCATAATATTTCTGTTCCTTAATGGTTACTTATTACTATAAAAAATACTTCTCATAACACAGATTATAATTTTCAACTAATATTTCAATAAACATTCCATCTTTTATCTTTATACCTTTAACATTTTTTAACAGCGTAAAACCCTAATAAATTCAATATATTCGTTTACTTCGCAGAGTAAAAATTATTACAAAATTTATTCATCTTATAAATTGTTATTTAACATTTTTTAATTATTCTATTTCTTTTATCCGTATTAATTTTGTAGATAAAATATGAATTTTTAAATTAACTCAGAATATGGAAAGTAATGTAAACATTAAAGTAATTAATGACCTTATTCAAAAGGAAAGCGCTTTTGTTGAAATGGTGCAGATGGAAATGAATAAGGTTATTATTGGGCAAAAGCATTTGATCGATAGTTTATTAATCGGGCTTTTATCAAACGGGCACATCCTTCTGGAAGGTGTTCCCGGGTTGGCGAAGACTTTAGCCATTACAACTTTAGCTAAAACCATTGATGCTAAATTCAACCGGATTCAGTTTACACCAGATTTGCTTCCGGCTGATTTAATTGGGACCATGATTTACAGTCACCAAAAGGAAAATTTTATTGTTAAAAAAGGTCCGGTTTTTGCCAACTTTGTTTTAGCAGATGAAATTAACCGGTCTCCTGCAAAAGTACAAAGTGCCTTGCTCGAAGCTATGCAGGAAAAACAAGTATCAATTGGATCTGACACCTATAAACTTGATGAACCATTTTTAGTATTGGCTACTCAAAACCCTATTGAGCAAGAAGGAACTTATCCTTTGCCCGAAGCACAGGTTGACAGGTTTATGTTAAAAGTAGTGATTAACTATCCTTCACAAGAGGAAGAAAAGCTAATAATCAGGGAAAATTTAGGGAAAGAATTCCCAAAACCAAATAGTATACTTACAACCTCTGATATATTAAAAGCAAGAGAAGTTGTGAAAGAAGTCTACATGGATGAAAAAATTGAAAAATATATTGTAGATATTGTTTTTGCAACAAGATATCCAAAGGAATTTAAGTTGGAAAAATTTGAAAATATGATAAATTATGGAGGGTCACCAAGAGCTAGCATCAATTTATCATTAGCTGCCAAATCTTTTGCTTTTATTAAAAGAAGAGGTTATGTTATTCCTGAGGATGTCAGAGCAATTTGTCATGATGTAATGAGGCATAGAATTGGATTAACATATGAAGCTGAAGCTGAAAATATAACTTCAGAAGACATTATAACTGAAGTATTAAATACGGTTGAAGTACCTTAATAGTTTTAGATGATTCATACACTGCTATATACATTTCTAATAAGCTTGATGATTCAGCAATTTAGTTCTTTGAATTACATAGGATATAATAGTGATGAAATTAAAGCAAAAATGAGAAACCAGGATTGCGACTTTTATTATAACAAAGAATTTGAGACATCAAAAGCAAAGGTTATTAAATATACAGATGTTATTGAAACAAAGACTTTGCTTTATATTTTAGATAGTGGAGACTACTGTAAGTATTTTATGATTATGTATGATTACGCCTATTATAATAATATAGTTAAAGAATTAAACAATAACTATACACCTACAGAAAAAGATGTTTGGCTGGAAGAAATAAACGGCGATAAATTTACCAAATTCATAAAAAAAGAAGAATGGTACTTTACAGTAGTTACAAAAAAGGTTGAAAATTAAACTTTTAAGTAACATCGTGGAAACGAGTGAATTATTAAAAAAGGTTCGAAAAATTGAAATTAAAACCAGGGGGCTGTCAAAACAGATCTTTGCTGGCGAATATCATAGTGCCTTTAAAGGACGCGGAATGGCTTTTAGTGAAGTGCGAGAATATCAGTTTGGAGATGATATAAGGAGTATCGACTGGAATGTTACAGCCCGAATGGATCATCCTTATATTAAAATTTTTGAAGAAGAACGAGAACTTACTGTGATGATATTAGTTGATGTGAGTGGATCAAGGGAATTTGGTTCAGGATATCAACTTAAAAAGAATATAATAACAGAAATAGCTGCTGTTCTTTCCTTTTCAGCCATCCAAAATAATGATAAAATTGGGGTAATTCTTTTTAGTGATAAGATTGAAAAATTCATTCCACCACAAAAAGGAAGAATTCATACGTTGCGTATTATAAGGGAATTAATCAATTTTAATCCCGAAAATCGAAAAACAAATATTTCAGAAGCATTAAGATATCTTTCAAATGCCATCAAAAAAAGGTGTACAGCATTTGTAATATCTGATTTTATAGACTTTGACGAAGAAAAAAACAAACCTGCATTTGAAGAAGCTTTAAAAATTGCAAATAACAAACATGATGTTGTTGCCTTGAAAGTGTTTGATAAAAGAGAAACTGAGATGCCCCCGGTTGGCTTAATGAGAGTTAAAGATGCTGAAAGTGGTGAACTAAAATGGATTGATACATCTAGCAAAAGAGTTAGAAATGCATATAGCGAATGGTGGAAAAAACATTTGTTTCTAATAAACGACGCATTACTAAAAAGTGGCGTTGATTCAACTTTAATTGAAACTGATAAAGATTATGTTAAACCGTTAATGCAGTTATTTAAAAAGAGAAATTAAAATGAGTAACAAATATTTAAATATAATATGGATATGTATTTTAGTAGGATGTAATTTGCAATTTAATAATGCAAGTGGACAAGGAATAACATTAAAAGCCGGAGTTGATTCAACGAATATTTTAATAGGTGATCAGATTAAACTTAAATTTGAAGTTACTCAACCTAAAAATGTTACGATAAATTTCCCTTCATTTGCTGATACCATTATTGATAAAATTGAAATAGTTGAGACATTCCCGAAAGATACTACATGGCTGACTAATCAGGATTTGCAAATTATTCAAGAATACTTAATCACATCATTCGATAGTGGTTTCTACTATTTTCCTCCTTTTAATTTTCCTATAAAAGGCGATTTTATAAACGATACTATTCAATCAAAACCATTTTATGTTCAGGTTTATACGATTCCAGTTGATACATCAAAGGGAATATTTGATATAAAATCACCTTATAAAACACCTTTTAAAATAAGCGAAGCCTTACCGGTATTTATATATGGATCTATTGCCATTTTAATAATCCTGGTTGTAATATATATCATTGTTAAAACACGAAAAGAAGAACCAGTTTTTAAACGGGTTAAGCCAAAACTTCCTGCTCACACAATTGCCTTTGATGAATTAGATAAATTAAAAAATGAAAAATTATGGCAGCAAGGAAAAATTAAAGAATATTATTCGAGGTTAACAGATATTATACGGACATATATTGAAGAACGCTTTTATATCAAGGCATTAGAGCAAACAACATATG
>CAZBZX010000430.1:0-3837 GCA_964496465.1 uncultured Bacteroidales bacterium | reverse complement strand
TAATCTAGAATGTAAATTAGTAAAAGAAATTGAAACAGGAGATCATATTACATTTTTTGGTGAAATTATTGCTGCCCATCAAAATGAAGGTAAGAAAATACTTTTCAATATGGGTAGAAAAAACGGAAAACGAATTTTTAAAGAATTATAATTTAAAATGTTGAAAAATATAAAAAACAGCTTCGAAAAATATGTAAAGCTATCATCAAAAAGTTGGGAAGAGTTAAAAACAATTTTAGTAAAAAGGAGCTATAAAAAAGGCACTCTATTTTGTAAAGAAGGACAACGTTATAATAATGAAATATATGTTAAGGCTGGAGTAATTAGAAGTTATTATTCAGCTTTCTCAGGTGATGAAATCAATATTGCATTTTATCAGGAAAATGATTTTTCTACTCCCTGGTTTTATAGAAATTTTGAAGGGAAAAGTACTCTGAACTTTGAATCATTAACAGATTCTATTCTTTATGAATTTAATGCAGAGGTATTTTATAAATTAATGCAAGAATTTAATGATTTAGGCAATTTCGGAAGAATTTTTGTTGAAAAAGAATTGAAAGAAAAAATATATAGAGAATTATACCTTTTAACTAAATCTGCCGAAGAAAGATATGCCTACTTTAATAAAAAATATCCTGGGTTGGAAAATAAAATTGCGCATTATCACATTGCCTCTTATTTAGGAATAACCCCTATTTCACTTAGTCGACTTCGAAATAAAAGAGTGAAGAAGCTAAAATAAAATATATTATAAAAATATAAAAATTAGGAAATGATCTGATTAAATCGAAGTTCTAAATTACATAGCTATTTTGTTTGATTATTATTTTTTATTATTTTGCCTTAGTAACAATTAAACAATAAAACAGTCCAGCAATTTGTTACTCAAATTACAATTTGTTGAATATAGATTATTTCTTCCTCAGCCTATAAAAAACATTTATTCAGCTTTTCTTAACAAATGTTAATGAAATTCATTTTTTCCTTTTCCATCTTTGCATAAAAAATATTGATAAAACATTCTAAAATGAAAAAATTTTTTACTTTTTATATTTTATATTTAATAGTTACAATTATGACAATGGGACAAAATTATCCAAAAGTTGAAGCTATACTAAAAAAGCAAATTGAAAAGAATAAAACACCTGGTTTGCAATATGTTGTTATTAAAAACAATAAAGTCGTTTACGAATATTACGGAGGTACTGCTAGTTTTAAAGAAAATTCAAAAGTGAATGAAAATTCGATTTTTAAAATATTTTCAGCCACTAAAACATTTACAGCATTAGCAGTTATGCAATTAGCTGAGCAAGGAAAATTACAAATTGATGATTCGGTTTCACAATATGTTGATTTTTATCCCTTCAAAGAAGAAATAACAATAAAGCAATTATTAAGCCATACATCAGGTATTTCAAATCCGCTACCAGTATGGATTCATTTTAAAGATGATCATGAGAATTTTAATTACAAAAATTTCAGAAAAGAAATATTTGAAAAATATCCAAGCTTAAAAAGAAAACCTGGAAAAAAAAGAGCATACTCTAATGTTGGATATTTATATCTGGCTGAAATAATAGAAACAGTTTCTGGAATGAGTTTTAATGAATATATTAATGCCAATATAATCGACAAATTAAATATACCTGAAAAATTCATTTCATTTGAAATACCTGATAATAATTTTGCCTATGGACATCATAAAGCAAAAGGTTTATTAAGTAATTTCGTGCTTAAATTCTTTCAAAAAAACAAATTAGTTGAATCAACGTATGGAAAATGGTATGAATTAACAAAACACTTTTATTTAAATGGACCGGCTTATGGAGGCTTACATGCAAACGCATTAAGTTTGGCAAAATATGGGAACGAAATTTTGAATAAAAACACTAATCTAATAAATATTAACAGTTTTAATTTAATGCTAACCCCTGTTAACTTAAACAACGGGCAAGAAATTTCACAATGCCTGTCTTGGATGAAAAGAAAATTAAAAAATGAAGATATTTTTTGGCATGCTGGAGGTGGCGGAGGTTATTCCTGTGATTTTAGAATTTATCCAGATCAAAATATGGTTTCGGTTGTAATGATGAACAGAACCCAAAAAATTAAAGATTTAAAATTCCTGGATAAAATAGATTATATATTTTTTGAATAAATAAAATTTACAAGCTATTATTTAAAATTAATCTTTAACTAGTTTATAATTAACTAGTAACGTAACTTTTGTTATAACAAAATATGTTAATTGTTAATCTTCTTATTAACAATGAAATATGACTTTTTAATTATTCTTTCATCAACAAATTTTAATCCTTCTTTTATTAAAACCTTACTTTGGTCAAAAAATGCAGGTTAATCTTTGGAATTTACAGTATATAAAATTAAATTTATATTTTAAATCACCCTTTCAGCGAATTTAGACTAACCTATTGAATATAAATAAATTAATATAAATCTATTACTATGAAAAAAGTACTTTTGCTTCCATTTGTTGTATTTTCCCTATTCTTAAATGTTTTTTCAAACAATACAACAGATCAAATTAATAATTCAGGATCGTTAAGTGAAATCCTGAATGAAGATGGAACCATTAATATGGATGCTCCAAGCGGCTCGTACTCAGCTGTTGGTTTTGAATTAGTAAGTGGTGAAGGTGAAGAGCCTGTTTTTCATTATAAATCTGAGGGTTCAGATGATTCCTGGACCGATCCATTCACAAGCGATTTAAGCAACGGTGTTGTTTACGCAGTTGCAAAAATAGGTGGCACTATATACATTGGTGGCTCATTTACTAATGCCAGCAATAATCCTGATGCAAATTATATAGCAAAATGGACAGGTTCTTTATGGGAATCATTAAATAACGGGCTTAATAGCACAGTATGGGCATTAGCTACAGATGGTACTAACCTGTATGTTGGTGGACAATTTTATGATATTGATGGAAACACTAGTTTTGACAGATTTGCAATGTGGGATGGGTCTAACTGGGTACAATTAGGATCATCACCAAATCATTACGTACATGCTATTGATATAGATGGATCAAATATATACGTTGGTGGCCAGTTTACAACTATTGGTGGTATTTCTGCAAACCGACTTGCAAGATATGATGGCAGTAACTGGAATGCATGCGCTACACCAACTTTTACTTCTGGCGACATAATATATGCGCTTGATATTGGTGGAGGATTTGTTTGGGTTGGTGGTCTATTCGCTTCTTATGGAGGGAATGTTGCTGCATATCAAATTTCTGGGGACAGATTTTATCCTGCTGGGTTCGAAACTGGCAGCGGAGTTGTATATGATGTAGAATGGACAGGATCAACATACGAAGTCTATGCCGGAGGTAATTTTGCTGATGCAGGAGGTATTCCTGCAGCTGACAATATAGTCAGATGTCATTATAAAAATGGCGCAATTCAAGCATTAGGAAGTGGATTAAACGGTACTGTTTATGATATTAAGAAAGATGGTTCAACTTTTTATGTTGCAGGTAATTTTACAACTGCCGGGGGTGTATCAGCCAACAGAATTGCAAAATGGAATGGCTCTAACTGGAGCGCTGTTAATAGTGAAGTATTTAACAGTTACATTAGGTCATTTGTGCTTGATGGAAGTAATATTTATACCGGAGGTAACTTTACAACTATTGATGGTGAAGTTGCCTATCAAATAGCAAAATACGATGGTAGTGATTGGGATAATATGGAAAAAAGTCTTACCGGAACAGTATTTTCTGTTGCAGTTGATGCTGATGGTGATATATTTGTAGGTGGAGATTTTGATAACGCTGGCGGATATGAAAATGGTGATAATATAATACGATAT
>CAZBZX010000429.1:0-3864 GCA_964496465.1 uncultured Bacteroidales bacterium | reverse complement strand
TAAGCTCTAACTCCCTTGGTGGGTGAGGCATTACAATCGAAATTTCATCGAGTGGTTTAACTTTGTAATTTGATTTTATTGGGATTTGGTTCACTAAAATACTTCCTGCAGCAGCAGCAGATTGAATTTTAGTTCTTGATGCATTTTCAATCCTGTTTACCAGATATTTATCTATACGTAAAAGCGATTGGCCTTTATCAACTTTAAAATTATAATGTTCGTACAGCTCCGGATTATCTTTTACATCTTCTTCCATTGAGGCTATCTTTGGATAATCAATTTCTCTGTTCTAGGCAATAATCCATCTAATTTTAATTGAATGAAATATAATCCGTTTGACAGATGAGAGATATCAATATCATTTATATTATAATGAATACTCTGAAGAAGTATACCTGCAGTGTTATAAATATTAACATAATCAATAGTATGAAAATCATCATATGAAATATTTAATATATTATTAGCAGGATTAGGGAACATGATAAATAATGATTTTTCAATTGTTTGATTTGGAATACCAGTAATTATAATTTCTTTACCAAAATAAGGTCTTATCATTAAACTACCACTAAATTTTGTTGTGTCCCATGAACCATCAATATTATATAAAGTATTTATTCGTGAATTTGTGTTTAGATCAAACCCAATATTTAAAAAATCATCAGTTCTCTGAATAATTCCAACATAAAATATACTATCAACAATTAGGGTAGTATCAATAGGATAATAAGTAAAAGTATTTAAATCATTGCCATATCCAACCGGAACATACTCAGTATAAATTAAGTCACCAGGTTGATTATTAATATTATTCCACACTGCCACATTAAAATACAACCCTCCAATAGCCTCTTCAGGTAATTTATATTGTAAAAATGAATAATATATTCCCCACAGGGTGTCTTTTTTATAAGTATTATATCGAATAGCTATCCGGGCATTATCTGCCCCTTCATCTGAAATTCCATATCCATATTCGGCCGAGCCATCATCGTAAGAATAATAAGTATTAAATTCCTGAATATAAGTCAATGTATCATTTTGTCGTAAAAGAGTACTCTTAACATCAGGTACTATATTCGTCTCTAAATATGCCTGTATTTTAAATTCAGCAACATCTTTTGAATTTGAATTAAAAGGATAGTCATAAAAAATAAGAAAAGTATCCTCCTTAAATGGTGTAGTATTTTGGTTTCCAATATAATCATATAATGGTTGACCGTTTCCTGCCAAATCAACAACATTAAAATTAGCTGCTACATTTGGTTTCCAACTAAATGTACTAATAAATTTAAGTTCTAATTCCTTTTTCCTGTTATTAAAAATTATATCCTGTGTGCAATGCTCCCAGGGAATTGATGTATAATTTTTTAAAATGGGCCAAAAAGTATGATTAAATGCAATATCTTCAATAATTGTATCTGTTTCTGACCTGTCCTTATCTAAATAAACAAAATCAAGGTGCCAATGATCACCATCTCTCTCCCGGTATGGAATATTATTAATTTGCTCAAAAGAAGCCAGATTTTTAATCTTAAATCGAAAACCCTTATGTAAATACTTTGTGCTATCAACAGGAATAATGGCAGTTTTAAATTCACTGTAATCACCACCCGGAATAGAATAAACGATATTCCATGTATCTAATTCAGGTGAATAAAATTCAACAATTAGTGAATCTTCCTCTTCAGGGGCATCGCCATTTCCACCCCTTTGATATTGAAAACTCAGATAAATATTACTGCTTGCCGGGTAGTTCAAATTTATTGGACGGGAAGTCAGGCTGTCTGCTAAAAATACTTTTGTTGTTGAATTTTCGTGAATTTCACCATTGTGATTAAACATATCGAAAGTTGCCACTCCAATAGAAGGTGGGTTAATTGCTCTTGTATAATTAATATATACTTCATTATCGCTCCAGAAAGCTGTATCAGGATATTTTCCCGGTTTTGAAAAATCATCCAGAATAGGTAATTCAATAGTATCAATAGGAATTACAGGAACTACAGCAGCTTTTAATAAAGTAAAGTTCTTATTAGCATTAAGTTCTTCATTAAAGGTTTTTCCCACAAGATATTCCTGAGCCAATAATAATGAATTATTTAGGGCTAATAACCAAAAACTTATGAAAATAATATTATTCAATTTTTTTCGCATCTTCAATCGATAAGCTTAAACTGTCGCTAAATGAAATTTTATCAGGATTAAGTGTAAACCATAAATCAACATATGTTCCTAACTTAATTGATCTGTTATCATTAAACTCCGGAAATTGTTTCCATACAAAAGCTTTCAACGAATCGTCTTTAGTATTTATTGTATTATCATATAAAATTGTTCCTAAATTACAGTATGACTCTATTAATAAATCATGCACCAAATCAATTCTTTTGCCTATAATATCGGGGATATATGTCTTTTTGTTTCCAAATCCATTGCCAAGCACTAAATCAATTTTCGAGAGCTTAGGAATTTGCGATCCGGGAATAATCCTGATTCCTCTATATTTCTGATTTAATACATTATTTGTGGCTATATCCCTCACATATTCCAATTTTCCGATAAGTAAGCCATTTGATTCTAATAAAGCTTTTGCCTGTCTGAAAGATACACCAACAATATTAGGTACATCAACCAATTCAGGATTAACTGCATTAACTATTAAAAATATATTTCGTCTTTTTTTTACCCTTGATCCGGGTAAAGGATTTTGCTCAATAACAACACCCTTAGGTTGTTTTGCAAGATATACAGAATCTGCAATTTGATAGCGAAGCCTGTTTTTTTTACATATTTTTTGCGCTTCTACCAAAGTATGTCCTCTTAAATCAGGAACAGCGCGTGATTGTCCATGCCTGGTATATACTTTTAAACATAGCATTACCAGCCATATTATAATTATAGTAATTATTATGGCGAGAAAAATGTTTTTCAAAAAATCTTTACTTATAAAATACTTGAGAATTTTCATAAAATTATAATCGAAAAATTTTATCTATTGGCAAAGATATAATTATGAATTCAATATTTAAAAAAGAAGTTATTTATTCGCTATTCGTACTTTTGATTTCATGATATAAGGTATCGCGTTCAACAGGAATAAGTCCTTCATGTTTAATCATTTCAACAATTTCAGTTTCCGACATTGTAGGTGATTGATCAACTGCCCCGGCCATAGAGTATATTTTTGTTGAATCTTCAATAGTGCCATCAATATCATCCACTCCAAACACTAAACTAATTCTTGTATTATCCTTTCCAAGCATTGGCCAGTATGATTTAATATGATGGAAATTATCAAGAAAAATTCTTGAAATGGAATAGTTTTTTAAATCTTCAATGATTGAAACTTCGCCAATTTTTTCCAGAGGATTATTTTTACTTTTATATTTTAATGGAATAAATGCAGAGAAACCATTTGTTTTATCTTGTAAACTTCTCAGTTTTTCCATATGTTCCAATCTGTGCAAATAAGTTTCAATATGTCCATATAGCATGGTGGCATTTGAAGAGATTCCTTCTTTATGCGCTATTTCATGAATCTTTAACCAATTTTCGGTTGTCGTTTTTTCGTGGCATAGTTCGTTTCTTATTGCTTCATTAAATATTTCAGCCCCACCTCCTGGTATAGCATCTAAACCTGCCTTTTTTAAAATAATTATTCCTTCTTTTGCAGAAATCCCTGACTTTTTAAACATATACTCTAACTCAACTGCGGTAAAAGCTTTAATATAAACTGCAGGTAATATTTCCTTTATTTTTATTAAAGTATCACTCCAATAATAAGTATCCCATATTGGATGGGTTCCTCCAACAATATGTATTTCAGTAATACCAGAATTTTTTTGCCCTTTTACTATG
>CAZBZX010000428.1:0-3865 GCA_964496465.1 uncultured Bacteroidales bacterium | reverse complement strand
AAAAAACTGTAATAGACCTTACTTGTAAAATTGTAACTCAATATCAGCACGCAGGGAAACTGAATCCTAATATTCATCCTGAAATTGCAGCACATTTGATTTTTCAAGTTCAACTTGGGATATATGATTATCTTACTCTATTTAAAGGAATTAATTTTTTAGAAAATATAAATAATAAAAAACATGTATTTGACATATCTGAAGAGGAATTGATTCAAATTGCAAAACATTTTGCAGATATAATAAAATCTGGATTAGAAAATAAATGAAAAGATATTTCTTAATATTTTATCTAAAATCAATTTGTTTACCCCTAAATCCTCTTTAGGGAAGGGGCATATGAAGAAAATCTATTAAAGTATTAAAGTATAAGGAATAATAATAATAAAAAAGAAAATGATCGAAGTAAAGAATTTAATTTACAGATATCCTAAAAACGTTAATCCAACGGTTAAGGATATTTCATTTAAAATTGAAAAAGGTGAAATTTTTGGATTTCTAGGTCCGAGTGGGGCAGGTAAAAGCACAACCCAAAAAATTCTTATAAAGTTACTAACTGATTATTCAGGTAAGATAAATATTCTGGGTAATGATCTGATGAATTCTAAAAATGAATTCTATCAGCAAATTGGTGTTTGTTTTGAGTTACCAAATCATTATTTGAAACTAACAGGATTGGAAAATTTACAGTTTTTCACTTCCTTTTACAAAAATGCAAATTCTAATTTAATAGGATTGTTAGAGAAAGTTGGATTAGAGGAAGATGCCAATATTAAAGTAGAGAATTATTCGAAAGGAATGAAAATGAGATTAAATTTTATTCGCTCAATAGCGCATAATCCCGACATTTTGTTTTTAGATGAGCCGACTTCAGGATTAGATCCGATGAATGCCCGGAAAATTAAAGACATTATTATTGAACAGAAAAAGATGGGTAAAACAATATTTATTACCACCCATAATATGCACGATGCTGATGAATTATGCGACAGGGTTGCTTTTATTGTTGAGGGTAAATTGGAAAAAATTGACACACCTAAAAATTTAAAATTATTGGATGGAAAACGATCAGTAAAAGTGGAGTATGAAAACGGAGAAGTTAAAAGTACCGAATATCCTATTGATGGCTTAGCAGATAACAAAGATTTTTTGGATTTATTAAGAAAAAACCATATCCGTTCAATCCATTCGGAAGAAGCTAGTCTGGAAGATATTTTTATAAAAGTAACGGGAAAGAGATTAATGAATAATAGATAAATCGTGAATAGTGAAAATTGAATCGTGAGTTGTACCCTAATTTTCTCGATTCACGAATCACGATTAACAATTAACTAAAATAATAGAAATGAGGATATTAATAAATACAATAATTTGGGATTTAAAACTTCAGGTTAGAAATAACATTTTTACGATTGCTATAATAGTTGCAGCAATTTATACAGGTATTTTTCTTGGGTTCAAATTAAAAGGAAACGATGATATTTTATCAGCACTAATCTATTCAGATCCTGCCTTTATGGGGTTCTTATTTATTGGAGTTCTGGTGTTATTTGAAAAAGGGGCAAACACTTTACAAGCCTTAGTTGTAACCCCTGTAAAAATATGGCATTATTTATTTTCTAAGGCAATTTCGCTAACATTAATTGCTTTAATTATTTGTTTTGCAATGGCTTTTGCTGGTCATGGTTTTAATTTCAACTACCTGTATTTTATTCTCGGCACGTTTTTATCTTCTGTTTTATTTGTATTTATTGGATTTATTGGAGTTGCAAAGGTCAATACATTCAATCAGTATATTGTAATTATTCCACTATTTTTGGCTCCAATTGCGCTCCCTTTTCTTAATTTTTTTGGCGCTACAGATATTTTATGGTTTTATATAATTCCGACACAGGCGTCTTTACTATTATTTAGAGCTGCATTTAGTCAAATATCTCTTTTCGAGACTATATATGCTATAATCTATTTGTGTTTTTCAATTGCAGTTACCTATGTAATTGCAAAACGGTTATTTATTAAATATGTAATAAGAGGAGAATAAACAATGAAACAATATTTGACAGTTATTAAGAATGATCTAAAACTTATGTTCAGGGATGAAACAATGTTTCTTATTTTTTTCATACCTATAATATTGGTTTTTGTATGCAGGTTTGGTGTTCCATATCTAACAGAGTGGGTAAAAGAATTACCTGGATATTATTGGCTGATTGTTGCCGGATTTACTTCAATAACTGCTTCAACTCCTTCATTTTTAGTAGGATTTATAATATTAGATGAAAAAGATCAAAATGTAGATATCATAAAAAAGATATTGCCTTTGCCTCCAAATTTTGTATTAAAGTGTCGCATAATATTTATGGTTGTTGCCAGTTTTATATTTTCTTTATTCATTCTAAGTTTTAACGGATTAATTACTTTCTCAATATTTTATACGATATCTATTTCCATGTTGTTTTCTCTTATTCCACCTGTGTTAACTTTTGCCATAATTGGCATTGCTAAAAATAAAATCGAGGCAGCTACCTTGTATAAAGGGTTAAGCATGGTATTATTTTTACCAATAGCTGCTTTCTTTATTCATAATGAATGGCGGTTTGCATTTGGTATCATACCTTTTTACTGGACTTTTAATGCTTTTAAGGTGGTAAATGATATTTGGTATTTTCTTTTAAATTTTGTTGCAGGGATTACAGTGCATACACTTTTTATCTTGCTTTTATATAATATGTATAAAAGAAAAATATGAATTTCATTAAAAATAATTATATAGATATACATTAATTATTTCTAGGTTTATATAAAAAAAAATAAAATTGATTTCTCGCAGATTTTCGCAAATATTAACGCGGATTGTCGCAGAAATAAATTTGAAATTGATATAATTTTTGTGTTTTTTATGCTTTAGAGTTTTGGTGGCAAAAAAAATATAAAAAAACACTGCCACAAAAATGCCAAATCACTAAATTTTCACCAAAAAAACTGATAAAATAATACATTTAAAGAAATCAAAACGGCTTATAGTATTATAAAAATTATATAAATGTCTAAATTGTCTTATCAACCTAATATTGGTAAAGAACTTGAAGCAAAGTTAATTCAGGTAGAAATTGAAACCTTTGAGAAATTAATTGAAGCAGGGGCTGAAAATGCATTTATAAAAATAAAAACAGTTGATCCCTCTGCATGCATAAATATGCTGTATGCGTTAGAAGGAGCTATTCAGGGGATAAGGTGGCATGGCATTTCAAAAGAGAGAAAACTGGAATTATTAAATTTTTTTAGAAATTGTATATAACAACGAATACTTATCTGAATATTAAGGCATTAATTAATTATTTTCCATTCGTCAAAAAAATCAGGCCCTTTATCAAAAAATTTTCGTAATATATAATATTTTATCTAGCTTCAAACAATAATTATGAAATTTGTTCATATAATAAAAGCTGCTGGGCTTTTTAATATTTTTTAATGACCTGCGTGATGAAAAAAATAGTGTTGATTGCCCTTTTTTTAGGGCTGTGGTGTATGAGTTTTCAGTTGTCATCTCAATGCATTGCTGATTTCCTTTATACAGTTAATAATAATGCTTTAACTGTTGAATATGAGAGCAATTCCGGAGGAAAAGAAAATTATTTCATTTGGATATTTGATGAAACAGACACTATTTTTTCAGATAAAAAGAATGATTCCCATCTAGTAAATTATAGTAACCCCGGTACTTATTCTACTTGTTTAATTGCACAGGAATTAGATAAAGAAGATATAGTATGTTCCGATACCATTTGTAAAGAGATTGTTATAAGTGGCAATACATCTGCATGTAATGCAGATTTTACATATGATGTTGATGGGAAGAAAGTTA
>CAZBZX010000427.1:0-3891 GCA_964496465.1 uncultured Bacteroidales bacterium | reverse complement strand
GAGAAAACCATTTTTGATGAACCTGAATTTAAATATTCAAGTTTAAAATCAACTACTGTTTTATCATTTGGATTTATCGCATACATCGTAAACCAATCAATAATAGGTTGATAAAATTCAGTAACATCTTCTGGTAAAGATTTTCCTGTAATTTCAAATTTATTTTTTGATTTACTAAGTGTAACATGCGGTAAATCTTCATTTCCTTGGAAAATGAATTCGTCTGTAAAATTAATTTCTTTCACTGCCTGCATCGTTCCGTTTATAAAAGTTATAGCTTAGGTTCTAGCAGGCTAATCTAATAAATAATTATTAAAAAATGAAATGGAAAAGATTTAATTCTTATAATTTATTAACTCAAAAGGAAATGAAATAATATTTGAATAATCTCTTCCTTCCGATCTAATATCCTCATCATCAATATTATAATACCATTTAACGGCAACATTTTTTTTCTTGAAATGCATACTTTGTAAAATTTCAAAAATTTTATTTATCATTTTTGATGAATCAGGACTTATAAATTCCAATTTAAAAACAATTTCAGTTAGTGGATTAGGAGTTTCTTTATAATCTTCAAACCAATTAATAATTGAAGAGTAGAATTTCTCAGCATCGTCTGGAATTGAAATGCCACTTATTTTAAAATTATTTGCTTGTTTATTTAGATTTACAGAAGGGTGTTGCGAATCACCTTTGATATGCAATTCTTTAATTAGGGGTTGATTTATAATTTCCATATCTTGAAATATTACAGTAGGTTTTTATTATTTATACTCTTTTATAGCGAAAAGTTACCTCAAAAAAATCATTTTTGATGAACATTTTTTATCTGTTGACCAATATCAATATTTCATTGATTTAAATTTGATCCAAAAATATTGTAATATTTCATCGAAATCATTTATAAAATATTAATTTTTTATAACAATTTGTTAACAAAGTTCATAAAAAAAAGCCCCAAAATTAGGAGCTTTTTACAAATATGTAGTTTACTTTTACTTTACTTCTTCAAAATCAACATCAGTAACTTCCTCATCTTTTCCACCAGCTTTGCCCTCATTTTGTGGTTCCTCAGATTGAGTTTGTTCACCACTAGCTTGCTGTTGCGCATTATACATTTCCTGCGAAGCAGCTTGCCATGCTGTATTTAATTCAGCAAGAGCTTTATCTATAGCTTCAATATTTTGTGATTTATGAGCTTCTTTTAGTTCATTCAAAGCTTTTTCAATTGGACCTTTTTTATCATCAGGCAATTTATCTCCAAATTCTTTTAGTTGCTTTTCTGTTTGGAAAATCATACCATCTGCTGTATTTAATTTATCTATTTTATCTTTTGCCGCTTTGTCCTCTTCAGCATGTACTTTTGCTTCCTCTTTCATCCTGTTAATTTCATCGTCAGACAATCCGGATGATGCCTCAATCCTAATTTTTTGTTCTTTACCTGTACCTTTGTCCTTTGCATGTACATTTAAAATACCGTTAGCATCTATATCAAATGTCACTTCTACCTGAGGAATACCCCTTGGTGCAGGTGGAATACCGTCTAAGTGAAATCTACCTATTGTTTTATTTCCGCTTGCCATTGGTCTTTCACCTTGTAATACATGAATCTCAACGGATGGTTGATTATCAGCAGCCGTAGTGAATGTCTCTGATTTTTTAGTCGGAATGGTAGTGTTTGATTCAATTAATTTTGTCATTACTCCACCTAATGTTTCAATTCCTAATGAAAGAGGAGTTATGTCAAGTAACAGAACATCCTTTACTTCTCCAGTTAACACACCTCCCTGTATAGCAGCTCCAACAGCAACAACTTCATCAGGATTTACCCCTTTTGATGGTTTTTTACCAAAAAACTTTTCAACAATTTCTTGTATTGCAGGAATTCTGGTTGAACCACCAACTAAAATTACTTCATCAACATCAGAAGCTGACATGCTAGCATCTTTAAGCGCAAGCTTACATGGCCCAATGGTATTTTGAATTAATGAATCTGCTAGATTTTCGAATTTTGCTCGGGTTAATGATTTTACCAGGTGTTTTGGTACACCATCAACTGGCATAATGTATGGTAAATTAATTTCTGTCGTAGTTGAACTTGAAAGTTCAATTTTTGCTTTTTCAGCAGCTTCTTTAAGACGCTGAAGAGCCATAGGATCTCTTTTTAAATCAACACCTTCATCTTTTTTGAATTCTTCAGCTAACCAATCAATAATTACTTGGTCAAAATCATCTCCACCTAAGTGAGTATCACCATTTGTTGATTTTACCTCAAAAACGCCATCGCCTAATTCAAGTATAGATATATCAAATGTTCCACCACCTAAATCAAATACGGCGATTTTAATATCTTTATTTTTTTTATCTAATCCATACGCTAATGAAGCAGCAGTTGGTTCGTTTATAATCCTTTTAACAATAAGCCCAGCAATTTCACCTGCTTCTTTTGTTGCTTGTCTTTGTGAATCGTTGAAATAAGCAGGTACTGTAATTACTGCTTCTGTAACTTCTTGTCCTAAATAATCTTCAGCAGTTTTTTTCATTTTTTGAAGTATCATTGCTGAAATTTCCTGTGGTGAAAATTTTCTATCGTCAATTTCAATCCGAGGTGTATTATTCTCACCTTTAATAACTTTATATGGTACACGTTTTATTTCTTTTTGCACTCTTTCATAACTTTCTCCCATAAAACGCTTAATAGAAAATACTGTTTTTGTTGGATTAGTAATAGCCTGTCTTTTAGCAGGATCTCCGACTTTTCGTTCATTATTTTCAACAAAACCAACAATTGATGGTGTTGTTCTTTTACCTTCACTGTTTGGAATAACTACTGGTTCATTGCCCTCCATTACAGCTACACATGAATTAGTTGTACCTAAATCTATTCCTATAATTTTACCCATTTTTATTTTATTTAAATTTTAGTTTTCAATTAATTTCATATTATTAGTCAATGATTATGCCATTTAGGATTTAAATAAATTATATGAAAAAATGACATCTAAAACAGTTCGTATTATTTTAGAATAAAAATTTGGAATGACAAAAAGACAGTTAACCACTTTATATGAATTGAATTAGTGATAATATTGCTATTAATAGGAGATATTTACTATAATTCTAAAAAAAATGCCAATTTTGTAAATTAATTAAAAATTAAGATTATGGCACCTGATTTTATGAATGTTAAAAAAGTAACTACCCATGTTTTGCATGAAATGAAATTAAGAGGCGAAAAAATTTCGATGTTGACTGCTTATGATTATTCTTTTGCCAGAATATTAGATCAGGCAAATGTTGATGTAATTTTGGTAGGTGATTCAGCTTCAAATGTAATGGCCGGTCATCTCACAACAATACCCATAACATTAAATGAGATGATATTCATGGCTTCATCAGTTGTAAGAGGGGTTAAAAGAGCATTAGTGATTGTTGATTTACCATTTGGAACTTATCAGGGAAACTCTAAAGAAGCATTAAATTCCGCAATCAGGATTATGAAAGAGACTGGTGCCGGGGCAATTAAACTGGAAGGTGGTGAAGAAGTAAAAGAATCAATTGAACGGATTTTGTCAGCCGGAATACCTGTTATGGGACATTTAGGTCTTACCCCTCAGTCAATTCATAAATTTGGAACTTATGTTGTTCGGGCAAAAGATAAAGAGGAGGCAGAAAAACTTATTAAAGATGCCCATTTGTTAGAGAATTTGGGCTGTTTTGGAGTTGTAATGGAAAAAATACCTGCTCAATTGGCAGGGAAAGTGGCTAAAGATCTTAAAATACCTGTGTTTGGTATTGGGGCAGGTGGTGAAGTTGATGGCCAGGTGCTTGTTTTGCATGATATGTTAGTAATAACGCAAGAATTTTCACCGAGATTTTTACGAAGAT
>CAZBZX010000426.1:0-3906 GCA_964496465.1 uncultured Bacteroidales bacterium | reverse complement strand
ATTAATGGTAGTTAAAAATAATTATTATTGGATAGAAGGTGATGAACAAATTGATATTATTGCTAATGGGGATATTATTGAGGTAGTTAAAATTCATGGTATTGAAGAGATATATAATTTTCGATTTGCAGATACTACGATAAGATTAGTTGATTATCAAAATATTGAATTAAGGGTTAGATTATTTCTGGATACATTAACCATTGATTCGGCTTCTTTACCTTCTGAAAAGAATAGAGAATTATTTTTTTCAATTGCAGAGGATTATCAAGATTTAAAAACAAAAAGTAAAATTTATAAAAAAGTAAGAGAGGATAAGTATTTTAATGCATTACAGGTCAAATTTGCTTATGCTATTACTTGCCATAAATCTCAGGGTGGACAATGGAAATCAGTTTATTTAGATCAGGGCTATTTAAATGACGATATGATAAACAAAGAATACTTACGTTGGTTATACACAGCATTAACTAGGGCAACAGAAAAATTATTTTTATTAAATTTTAATGATAAGTATTTTTATTGAATTTGGTTAAATGAAATCGAACATTTAATTAAAATATCTGTTATTATATTAACTTAATTTTGTTCTAAAAATCTTAATATCAAATTTTTAAAGATATTTTATCGTTAATTTATGTTAAAAATATTGATCAATATGTTACAAATTAAGAACTTTGTCGTTATATATTTAAATACCTGTAAACAATAAATTTTAAGGTATAATTTTTTAAACATTAAACAGAGACAAAAAGTTTTTAAATATGACAAGGATGAAAAAGATAGCTGGCACACTTTTTATTGCAATTGTTGGTGGACTTATTGCAGTAGCGGTTTTTGCTGTTTTTAACAGGGATGAACAAAAAGTTATTATTGCCAAAGAAGAAGCTAAAGTAAGGTATGCAAACTTCCCACCTGAAATTGCAGATAATAACGTAGATTTAACTTATGCTGCAGGATTAACTGTCCATGCAGTTGTTCACGTAACAACAAAATCTTTACGAAATCAGTATTCGGGAAATCCATTACTTGATTTCTTTTTTGGTCCGCAAGTTAATCCAAATCCTGAACCTGTTTTAGGTTTTGGTTCAGGTGTAATAATATCAGACAATGGATATATTGTAACAAATAATCACGTCATCGACAACTCTGATGAAATAAATGTTATACTCAATGATAAAAGAACATATAGTGCAGAGATTGTTGGAACAGATCCAAGTACTGATATTGCTTTGTTAAAAATTAATGAAAAAGATTTATCCTATATAAAATGGGGAGATTCTGATAAACTTAAGATTGGTGAATGGGTATTGGCAGTTGGTAATCCTTATAATTTAACATCCACAGTTACAGCTGGTATAGTAAGTGCAAAAGCAAGAAATATTAATATTATCCAGGAAAGAGCTGGGAATGTGGCTATCGAATCATTTATTCAAACAGATGCTGCTGTTAATCCTGGGAATAGTGGAGGAGCACTTGTGAATACTAGAGGTGAATTGGTTGGTATAAACACAGCTATTGCATCACGAACTGGCGCGTATACAGGTTATTCATTTGCTGTTCCAGTTAATATTGTTAAAAAAGTGGTTAAAGATTTAAAAGATTTTGGCGAGGTTCAACGTGCTATTTTAGGTGTTACAATTCAGGATGTAAATGCAGATCTTGCTGAAGATAAGGGCATTAAAATAATTGAAGGAGTTTATGTTTCTGGAATAAGAGATAATAGTGCAGCCAAGGATGCCGGCATAAAAACTGGTGATATTATTATTGAAATAAATGGAATAAAAGTAAATAACACTTCTGAGCTTCAAGAGCAGGTGAGCAGGTATAGACCTAATGATGTAATAAGTGTTGTAATAAAAAGAGATAATAAAAAGAAACAATTTTCGGTTACTTTACGTAATATGCAGGGAAGTACAGAAATTGTTAAAAAATCTGATCTGAGTGAAGTTCTGGGTGCAACATTCAGAGAATTAACAGATAATGAAAAGGATAGGCTTAGAATTAATTATGGGGTTAAAATAATAGGTATTTCGGAAGGAAAGTTTAAAAGAGCTGGAATTAAGGAAGATTTTATTGTAACCCGAATTAATAATAAACCTGTGGATTCTGTAAATGAACTTAAAAGACTAATTGAAGGAACTACTGGTGGAGTATATATTGAAGGTATTTATCCAAATGGTGTTATTGCATATTATGCATTTGGAATCTAATATTTACTACTTCTAGAAATTTCTTTTGATTTATTTAAAGTTAATTACGAATAATATTGACATGAATCAAATAATATTATATTTTCGCAAAAATTTTAAGGAGAGAAAATGAGACAACTTAAGATCACAAAATCAATAACAAACAGGGAGAGCGCTTCGCTTGATAAGTATTTACAGGAAATTGGAAAAGAAGATCTTATTACAGTTGAAGAGGAGGTTGAATTAGCACAGCGGATAAAAAAAGGAGATCAAGCTGCCTTAGAAAGATTAACCAGAGCAAACTTACGTTTTGTTGTTTCAGTTGCAAAACAATATCAAAACCAAGGGCTAAGTTTACCTGACTTAATTAATGAAGGGAACCTTGGTTTAATTAAAGCTGCTGAAAAATTTGATGAAACCAGGGGATTTAAATTTATTTCTTATGCTGTATGGTGGATCAGACAATCGATTTTACAGGCACTTGCTGAACAATCAAGAATTGTAAGACTACCTTTAAACCAGGTTGGCTCATTAAATAAAATAAATAAAGCCTATTCAAAATTTGAACAGGAATATGAACGTCAGCCATCACCGGAAGAATTAGCTGATACACTTGAATTACCAAAAGAAAAAGTTGCTGATACTTTAAAAGTATCGGGAAGACATGTTTCTATGGATGCACCATTTTCTGATGGGGAAGACAATAGTTTGTTAGATGTATTAATTAATAATGATTCTCCTAAAGCTGACACCGATTTGATGAAAGAATCGTTAAGTAGGGAAATTGAAAGATCATTAAGCACTCTTACAGAAAGAGAAAGAGATATTGTGAAATTATTTTTTGGAATTGGTATTCAGGAAATGACATTAGAAGAAATAGGAGAGAGGTTTGGTCTGACAAGAGAAAGAGTGCGACAAATTAAAGAAAAAGCTATTAGACGATTAAGACATACTTCGCGAAGTAAATTATTAAAGGCATACTTAGGATAAGATTTGAGGGGCATTAGCCCCTTTTTTTATTCAATCACAATTTTACAAACATCAATCTCTTGATTATTATAAAAAGTTATAAAATATAATCCGGATTGTATTTCGCTTATATTGATTGAAAAATCATTCTTTTGTATACTTTCCCTAATTATAACATTTCCATTTAAATCAAATAGTTCAAGATAGTCATAATTCTTTTTAGTTCTGATAAATAGTAAATTATTTGCAGGATTAGGAAAAATTGAAAAATTTTCATCATTAATAAGTTGATCTTTTTCTAATGTTAATGGAAGACATTGTGTAAATGGGGCAGTAACAATACATCCAGCAGCATCAAGAATAGCAATTGAATATGAATCAGTTGAATTAATTGAAAGAGTTTCTTCATTACTATTTGTGTTCCAGAAATATTTAAATGGGGGAGTGCCTCCACTTAAATTTATACTTAAGCTTTTTTTCTGGTCAATCGCAGAATTAACATTAAATAAAATGTTAGGCTTACTTCCAACTTTTATATAATTTAATTTATTTAAAAAGAAATCATCAGAATTATTTATTTGCAATTGCACTGAATAATCTCCTGATTTTGAGTAACTTACTTTAGGATTTTTTAATGTACTAACTGAAGGTGTGCCACCTTCAAAAGTCCAGTTATATGTAATTGCTTTTTGACTTAAATTAATAAATTGAATTTCAGTATTGACACATGTAACAGTATCTTGAG
>CAZBZX010000425.1:0-3914 GCA_964496465.1 uncultured Bacteroidales bacterium | reverse complement strand
ATTGAGGTAGCTATATCACATGTAAGAACTTATGGTGAAGAATATTTCAGTTTTGTTAACGGACAGCATACTACACAAGGGGGAACTCATCTGGCAGCATTTAGAGAAGCTATTGTAAAAACTATTCGTGAGTTTTACAATAAAAGCTTTGAACCTTCAGATATTCGTACGTCTATAATTTCTGCAATTAGTATAAAAGTTGAAGAACCGGTTTTTGAATCACAAACAAAAACCAAATTAGGTTCTAAAGATATGGGGCCAAAAGGCCCATCGGTAAGGAATTTTATCATGGATTTTATTACAACCAGCTTAGATAATTACTTACATAGGCATCCCGAAACAGCTGATATACTTTTAAAGAAAATTCTTGATTCGGAAAAAGAAAGAAAAGCGATCTCTGGAATTCAAAAAATTGCAAGAGAAAGGGCTAAAAAAGCCAACTTACATAACAAAAAATTACGCGATTGTAGAATTCATTATAATTCAGTAGATGAATTAAAAAATGAATCAACTATATTTATTACCGAAGGAGATTCAGCAAGTGGTTCTATTACAAAATCACGTAATGTAAATTCTCAGGCTGTTTTTAGTTTAAAAGGAAAACCTTTGAATTCATATGGCTTGTCTAAAAAAATTGTATATGAAAATGAAGAATTCAACCTGCTTCAATCGGCCCTAAATATTGAAGATGGAATTGAAAATCTTCGTTATAAAAACGTAATAATAGCAACTGATGCAGATGTTGACGGTATGCATATCAGGTTATTATTGATTACTTTCTTTTTACAGTTTTTCCCAGATTTAATTAAACATAAACATTTATATATTTTACAAACACCATTATTCAGGGTAAGAAACAAAAAAGAAACATTTTATTGTTATTCAGATGAGGAAAAGCACGCTGCAATTAACAAACTAGGTAAAAATCCTGAAATTACAAGATTTAAAGGATTAGGTGAGATTTCTCCTGATGAATTTAAACACTTTATTGGTAAAAACATGCGTCTTGATCCGGTAATAATGAAAAAGGAAGATTCAACTACCGATTTATTAGAGTTTTATATGGGTAAAAATACCCCTGAACGTCAACACTTTATTATTGATAATTTAAGAATTGAAGAAGATTTAGTAGAAGCATAATTGAAAAACAGACGGCAATTTATGGATGAAGAAATAAACATAAACGAAGAAGGAATAGATAGACCAGCTGACCAGGAAAAGAAGGATGAAGGTAAAAAATTAATTAACCTCTCCGGAATGTACAAAGACTGGTTTCTTGATTATGCCTCTTATGTAATTTTAGAAAGGGCTGTACCTCATTTAGATGATGGATTAAAACCTGTACAGCGCCGTTTAATGCATGCCATGAAAAGGCTTGATGATGGCCGATTTAATAAGGTTGCAAATATCATCGGTTATACAATGCAATATCATCCCCATGGGGATGCTTCAATTGGGGATGCGCTTGTTCAACTTGGGCAAAAAGATTTACTGATTGAAACGCAAGGAAACTGGGGGAATATTTTGACAGGTGATGGAGCTGCAGCTCCAAGATATATTGAGGCCAGATTGTCAAAATTTGCATTGGATGTTCTTTTTAATCCCAAAACTACGAATTGGAAATTATCTTATGATGGCCGAAATAAAGAACCAATCACACTTCCGGCAAAATTTCCTTTGCTGTTAGCCCAGGGTGTTGAAGGTATTGCTGTTGGTTTAGCTTCAAAAATCTTACCACATAACTTTAACGAGCTTATAGATGCTTCGATAAAACATCTTCAAAATAAAGATTTTGAAATTTTACCTGATTTTCCAACAGCTGGACTTGCTGACTTTTCTCGATATAACGATGGATTAAGGGGTGGTTCTATTAAAGTAAGAGCTCGCATTAACCAGGTGGATAAAAAAACCCTTTCTATTACTGAGTTACCTTTTGGAAGGACCACCGGATCATTGATTGATTCAATCATTAAAGCAAGTGAAAAGGGTAAAATAAAAATCAAAAAAATTGATGATAATACCGCCGAATTCGTTGAAATATTGATTCATTTAGCGCCAGGTGCCGATCCTGATATTACGATCGATGCTTTATACGCCGTAACTGATTGTGAAATTCCTATTTCGCCAAATTGTTGCGTTATTATTGATGACAAGCCAAAATTCTTAGGCGTAAAAGAACTGCTAAAAACTTCCGTTGATAATACTGTAAAGCTTCTTATTAAAGAATTAGAAATAAGAATGTCAGAATTAAAGGAAGACTGGCATTTATCATCGCTAGAAAAAATATTTATTGAAAATAAAATTTATAATAGCATTGAAGATTGCGAAACCTGGGAAGCTATTATTGAAACTATTGATAAAGGATTAGAACCGTTTAAGAAATTATTACAACGTGAGGTAACAGTTGAAGACATTACAAAATTAACTGAAATTAAAATTAAAAGGATTTCAAAATTTGATGCTAAAAGAGCTGATGAATATATAAAAGGAATTGAAACAGAAATTGATGAAGTCCAAAATCATTTAGATAATATTATAGATTATGCCATTGAATATTATAAACAAATAAAAAAGAAATACGGTCAAGGAAGAGAACGAAAAACTGAAATACGAAGCTTTGAGACTATTGAAACAACAAAAGTAATTGTTGCAAACGAGAAATTATATGTAAATCGTGATGAAGGTTTTATTGGAACATCACTTAAAAAAGACGAATTTGTATGTGATTGTTCTGATATAGATGACATTTTTGTTATTAAGCAAAATGGTTCCTATTTAATTACAAAAGTTTCAGAAAAATCATTTGTTGGTAAAAATATCATGCATATTGCCATATTTAAAAAGAATGATACCCGTACAATATACAATATAGTCTACAGGGATGGCTTGGCTGGAAATATTATGATGAAACGTTGTTCCATAACTGGTCTAACAAGAGATAAAGATTATTACCTAACCCAGGGAAATGAAAATTCTAAAATTTTACATTTATCTATTAATCCTAATGGTGCATCTGAAATTCTTGATGTTTTCTTAAAACCTAAACCTCGACTTAAAAAATTAAAATTAGAGTTGGATTTTAGTCAGATAGCAATTAAAGGGAAAAACTCGATGGGCAACATTTTAACTAAAAATGCTATCCATAAAATTAAATTGCGCGAAAAAATTGAAGGAAAAATCCTTGCAAAAAAAATATGGTTCAATCGTGACGTTTTAAGGTTGAATTCAAATGGAGATGGAATATTTCTCGGTGAATTTAAAGGCAATGAAAAAATTCTGGTAATAAATAATGACGGGGATTATAAGCTTTACACATATGATCTTACTAATCACTTCGAAAATAATATATTGGTAGTTGAAAAATTCAATCCAAAAAAGATATTTACCGCTATATATTACGACCCTAAAGCTAAATACCATTATATTAAGCGTTTCACTTTTGAAGATTCACAAAAAGAAGACTCGATAATAGATATTTCTTCAGGATTAAAATTAATTGAGTTAACTGACAAAACATATCCTCGGTTTGAAGTTAAATACGATAAAAATAAAACAAAACGTGAAGATGAAATAATTGATGCTGATGAATTTATTTCAATAAAGGGATGGAAAGCGAAAGGAAAAAGAATTTCAAATTATAAAATAAAAACGATTACCCAGATTGAACCTAAAGTTGTTGAACCAGCTTTAGAAACTGAATCATCTGAAGAATCTATAATAAATGATGATATCGAATTTGAAATTGAAGATACCACGGTAAGCCCAAAAGACAGCTTAACAAATACAAAAATTGATAGTGATTCTGAAAATTTAGCTTCACAAATGAAATTAAATTTATAATATTTTCATTTTTTTTATATTTTTGGCATCCAATTCAGTTAAGAAGTAATATAATGAAAATTTTTATAATTGGT
>CAZBZX010000424.1:0-3914 GCA_964496465.1 uncultured Bacteroidales bacterium | reverse complement strand
GTGAGCCGCGCCGAGGGACTGGGGTCGAGCTATGAGCGGGTCGTACTCAACCATAAGTTGGACGCAGTGCGGCGCCAGTACAAGGTACGTACGCTTCTCGAAGCACCCGCCTTTGGGTTCACCGGCCTCTCCGGGATCAACAGCATGGGCCTAGCGAGGATAGGCGTGGCGGTCTCGCTGTTGGACCACGATCGGGAACGCGTGAGGCGCATTCAGGAGGTGTGGCAAGAGGTGGGACTGCCCGTTGACGCCCAGGTTGTTGATGGGTACGAGTCCTTACCCTACCCAGCCGGGTGTTTTGATATGAGCTGGAACTTTGCCGCCATCTGGTTTGTGCGACAGATGGATCGCTTCCTTTCAGAACTCGCTCGCGTCACATCCAAGGTCGTCGTTATCGGCGTGCCGAACCGGGCCGGCCTTGGGTATTTTCTGGAAAAAGGGATCGCTGGACCGGACCTGGGATCGGTGATCGATGAGTCACATATCATTCCCAGTAATATCGTCGATTCGATGGCAGGGCTCGGATGGATGCTGGTAGAGCACAGCTATGTGGACGTGCCTCCATGGCCAGACATCGGCATGAAGAAGGAGGACTTTTTCCGGATCGTCAAGTCGACAGGGCGGGCGATGGAACAAGACCCGGCTGTGCCATTACATCCGCTAACGATCATGGACTATTACACGGGACTCGATCCCACATTCGAGCGCAAGATGCTCAGGTACGGTTGGCTGGAACGGTTCGCCCCTCGTTTCTTCAAGGCGGTGTGGGCCCATCACCGCTTGCTGCGATTCGAGCCTCGGCGGGCAGGGTAACGGAGGAGAGACGCTATGTCGGTCCCCCGCTTTTGGCGGTTCAACCAGCGGCGCTACACCCTGACCGGGCTCCGGTGTCCCAACTGTGGGGAGCAGTCCCTGACGCCGCGCCTGGTCTGCCCGCGCTGTCACAGCGAGCTCGAACCCATCGCGCGGCGCGTCTTTCCAACACTAGAGGCGATCAGACCGCAGAGAGAATGCGGATCGCCGGCGATCGCTATTACCGCCCTAGTCCCCGCCTACAATGCCGCCGAATCAATCCGGGCAACCCTCTCGTCCCTTCTGACCCAGGATTTCAGCGAGCCGTACGAGATCATCGTAGTGGATAGTTCATCTGACGAGACGCCGCAGATCATCACGGGCGAGTTTCCTACAGTGCGCCTCTTACATTTGGAGCAGCAGACGGACCCGGGTGCAGCACGCAACCTGGGCATTGCTCAGGCTAGAGGAGAGATCATCGCCTGCATCGATGCCGACTGTGCCGCGCCGCACGATTGGCTGAGGCGTATGGTCAGCGAACAACGGTCGGGACATAGGGTGGTAGGGGGAACGATAGAAAACGGCAAGCCGGACAGCCTCATTGCCTGGGCAGGCTACCTCGGCGAGTTTCGCGAGTGGTTGCCCACCGGGCAAGCTCGCCTGGTGAGGCACGTGCCGACCTGCAACATCTCCTACCATCGATCTGTCTTTGCCCGTTTTGGCGGGTTTCCCACCGAATTCTACCCCCAGGAGGATCTACTCTTTCACTGGCGGCTCGCCCAGCACGGGGTGCCGATCTGGTTTGACCCCGGCATTCAGGTGCAACACATGCACCGCTCTGTGTGGCGCAGCTATGCCGGGCATATGCATCGCATCGGGCGGATCACGGCTCGCGTGCTCAAGCTGACCGGAGACGAAGGCGCGTTTTTGGCGCGCGCCCCTCTGCTCGCTGCGCTGGGTGCACCTCTACTGCCCATGTACAAGTGGCTGCGTACTATTGGCGTGTTCATGACGCAGCAACCCCCGGTGCTCCGCCGGCATGCGCTGGCGTTGGTCCCGCTTCTGCTAGGGCTCTATGTGTGGGCCATAGGTTTCATCCAAGGAGCACTTGATCCTCCCCTCCAAGTCACACAACAGAAAGGGTTGGACACACCTTGAGGAGGGCGTCCCCGCTACAGCTCGCCGCGTTTGACGAGTCTGAGCGAGTGTTCACGACACAGCGACAGTGGGCAAGAGAGTTGAGAATGAAGGTTGTGAGCAGCATTCAGAGCTTTGTGCGCTGGGGCGATTGGGGGGCTGGCAAAATACCTGTGCTGTGCACCGTCGCGTGCTACGTGGGTCTGGTGACAGGTTCGGCATCCTATCTTGGGTTTGCCACAGACCTGGCGTTGTTCTTGATCTTTGCGGCTGTGCACTCGGCCCTCGGCTACGTGGTGAATGACTGGGGAGATCGGAAACTGGACGCCCTGCACGGCAAGCCCAACGCATTCGCCCACCTAACACAGGTTCAAGGAATCGTGGCTTTGGGCACAGTGTCGGCTCTGGCTCTGCTGTCCGGTCTTCCCTTTGTTTGTCGTCCAGCGTTTCTGCCATTGTGGATCGGATGGGCAGCGTTCGCACTCGCCAACTCGTTGAGACCAATACGTCTCAAGGAACGAGGGGCTTTGGGATTGTGTGCCTCATTCGTCGCCCAATGGTCTTTGCCCATCTGCCTGGTCTTTTCAGTGTTCGGGCGATTTGGGAGATGGGACATGATCGTCGTAGCTCTCGCGGTCACTGCAAGTGGAGCAACACTTGAGATCGCGCACCAGCGCTGGGACCGATTCCGTGATGCGGGTACACGGACCAGCACGCTTGGAGCACGAATGTCTACAACAAAGCTGGACAGGACTTTTGCGGCGGCAATCCTGTGCGACAAGGCCGCTGTCGGAGTTGTCGTGGCTACTGCGACGTTGATGTTGCAGTCCGTCACGTTACTTGGGTGGACCCTGCGGCCTGGGGCTCCGCTCCTCGGTCTGTACACGATTATGGTTGGTGTTTCACTTGTCGAAATGGAGCGCGCCTGGCGCAGAGGCGAGACCCTGGATCCCTACTACTCCGAGGACCGGACCGTCAGCAAACTGCTCCACGAGACGTTTCCCAACTTGATCCTGCCTACCTATCTGTTCGGCTTGGCGACGTACAACTATCTTGCGAACGGGCTGTTGCTCGTCGGCTTTGTCGTCTGGCGCGTGGTCCTGGGAGGAGCAGACTGGATGTGGCCAGTGCGAGCCCTGCGAGCGTGGGTGAGGCACTAGGCGGGCACATGGGACGATGTCGCTGGCGCGTGATGACCGCAATGGCTATGGCCATGGTCCCATTGGCTATAGCGGGGTGCGCCTGGCCTTCTTGGACTGAGCCGGAACAGGAAGGGGCTGTCCCACAACTGGGATGCACCGTACAATCGGTGGTGAAAAGCGAGTCCGAGGGGGAAGCCTCAGCTCAACCCGCGCTTGTCGAACCGACACAATCTACTACTGCCCAAGGTCCAGTCATTGCCGTGGACTACCGACAAGTGGTTGGTCAAGGGCCAGTGTTCTATGGAGTAGAGTATAACTGGCTTGACCAGTACTCGGACTTGCTCCTGGAGCGCTATCGTCGGCTGCACGCCAACCTGGTGCGCGTCCAGATCTCGCAGCAGGTGTTCGAACCGGTAAATGACAATGACGATCCAGAGGTCTCTGAGATCGACTTTTCCTCGGCGATCCCAGTTGATGCGGCACAAGGAACGACGATCACCTATGAGGAAATGCTCAGATCGCTGGCGACCGAGTTTCCCAACTATCGCTTCCAGGTGAACATATGGCTCGCGGCGCGATGGAACGCAGCCCAGCCCAACGGGTACCTGGGTCTCGGAGGCTCCTTCCCTCCTGTAGACTATGGTGAACATCGAGAGTTTGTTCGGGCTCTGGCGACTTGGCTCGTCACAGATTGCGGCATCACACCGCAGCGGCTGTCAGTGGCATTTGTCAATGAGCCCAATCTGACGACCTTCTTTGTCGGTACTCAGGCCGATCTAGCAAGAATGGCGGATGAGACACGTGCAGCGCTGGACGCGGTCTCGCCTCTAATCGAGATGGGCG
>CAZBZX010000423.1:947-3930 GCA_964496465.1 uncultured Bacteroidales bacterium | reverse complement strand
CAGCTATTAGTGAAGTGAGGCCTGTTTTACCTTCAGGACTAGAAGTTGAAGTTGAAAAGATGAACCCTTCCATTTTGCCTGTTGCAGGTTTTTCCCTAGAAGGAGACCTTAGTCCGGTTGAATTGAAATCGCTTGCGATGTTCACTGTAAAACCTTTCCTTGAGCAAATTACAGGATTAAGACAGGTCGCGATATCAGGGGGAAGAAATAAAGAATACCAGGTAGTAATGAACGCTCAAAAAATGAGTCAGTTAGGTCTAACACCTTCAAATATTTTCGAAATATTATCACATACTAATTTTATAGGGTCAAATGGATATGTAAATGATAACAACAGGTTGTATTTAGCACTCACCGATGCCTCAGTTCAGAATCTTGAGCAATTGGAAAATACAATTATAAAGAGCGGGCCGACAGGCACTGTTCTTCTTAAAGATATTGCTGAAGTTAAAATTACCGGGCAACTAGAGTATGTTAAAATAAATGCAAACGGGAAAGATGTTCCCCTGGTGGCTATTATGAAACAACCGGAAGCAAATCTTTCAGATGTGGATATACAGCTTAAGAAAAGGGTAAAGGAACTCAATAATAATATACTTCCAAAAGGGGTGGTATTAAGGCCATTTTATAACCAGGCAGATTTTGTAAACGATGCGATAAACAGTATCCGTGATGTGCTATGGATTGGTTTATTACTAGCCATATTAATAACTGTAATTTTTTTACGTTCTTATAAAAGCAGTCTTATTATATTGATTACTGTCCCTGTTTCGCTGCTGTTTACGGTGATTGCCATGATGATTTTTAGGTACAATTTTAATATTATGACTCTGGGTGCGATTGCTGCAGCTATTGGCCTTGTAATTGATGACGCAGTGGTTGTTGTAGAACAAATCCATCGCACCCATGAAGAGCATCCGGGTTCAACATACAGTACAATTGTGCCAAAGGCCATAAAATATCTCCTTCCGGCTATGATAGGTTCTTCGCTCAGTACACTTATTATTTTTGTTCCTTTCAGGATTATGACTGGCGTTGCCGGTGCTTATTTTAATATTATGACCAATACAATGATGCTGACACTGGCTTGTTCATTCTTTGTGAGCTGGCTTTTATTACCAGTATTCTATCTTCTTTTTTTTGGCAATGTAAGGGAGAAAAACCTTCGACCTGTTTCGATACATAAGAGAAACTATGTTTTATTCTTTATAAAAAGACCTTGGATTAGCTTAGGGCTTGCAGCTTTATTAATTTTTTCTATGTGGGCTATTTTCCCGAATTTACCTTCGGGATTTTTACCGGAAATGGATGAAGGGGCCATTGTGCTTGATTTTGACAGTCCTCCGGGAACATCACTTGAAGCAACTGAAGAAATGCTTTCCCGGGTTGATAAAATTGTTGAAAACACACCTGAGGTAGAATCTTATTCAAGACGTACTGGTACCCAATTAGGGTTTTTTATTACAGAGCCAAGTCGTGGAGATTATTTGATTAAATTAAAAAAGAAGCGCAACAAAACTACTGAAGAGGTAATTGATGAAATAAGGAAGCAAATAGAGTATAAATTACCGACATTAATTGTTGATTTCGGACAGGTAATTGGTGATATGCTGGGCGACCTGATGAGCTCTGTTCAACCAATTGAAATTAAACTTTTCGGGAATAATGAAAAGCTCATTCATCAATATTCAAAAAAGATTGCTGCAA
The DNA here is from genome assembly GCA_964496465.1 of uncultured Bacteroidales bacterium. Lineage (GTDB taxonomy): Bacteria > Bacteroidota > Bacteroidia > Bacteroidales > CAYFUP01 > CAZBZX01. The sequence continues at coordinate 2,223 of CAZBZX010000423.1, read as the reverse complement.
TTATTGAAAATGTGCCCGGTACTGCTGATGTTTTTGATGGGATTGTAGTTGCCGGACCCTCCATTTCCATACAACCAAAATATGCCAAATTAAAAGAATTTAGTATGACTACATCCGATTTTCATCTTCAAACGCAGGCATGCGTGGGCGGTTTGCTGGCTACAAGTGTTCAGGAAGGCTTACAGTTTTGCGATGTACGGATGGTTTATCTTGGTTATGAACATCTTGGATTTGAGCAATTAAAACAGTTAAAAGTATTTTTACCAAACGGTAAACTTATACCCCTTAAACGTTTTGCTGAATTAAACATTATAAAAGGTGTTTCAGAAATTAACCGTGAGAATCTTAAAAAAGTAGATTATATAACTGCACGGTTAAATAACAGGGATTTAGGCAGCACGCTTTCTGATATTCAAAAATCAATAAAAAAAAATTTAAATTTACCCGGTGAGTTAAGTATTGAATATGGAGGGGCATATAAGGAACAACAACAGGCATTCAAGGAATTATTATTGATATTGGTATTGGCAATATTACTGGTATTTACCCTGCTTTTATTTATATATCGGAAAATGAAGGTTGCACTATTGCTTATTTTTCTGATATTGCTTGCACCTTCGGGAAGCGCCATTCTTTTGTATTTATTTCATATCCCGCTTAATGTGGGTAGTTATATCGGTATTATTATGATAATTGGTATTGTTGGTGAAGCGACCATTTTTACTTATCTACAGTATACTGAAGAACTTAAAAAAGGACGGGGAACAATTGATGCTATTATCTTCTCCATTTCCATTAGGTTACGTCCTAATCTTATGACCATATTAAGTGCGATTGTGGCATTATTCCCGTTGGCATTAGGCATAGGTTCAGGTACTCAAATGCACCAATCTCTTGCCATTTCTGTTATTGGTGGATTGATAATTGTGTTACCTGTTTTATTGGTAATTCTACCTTCTTTTTTGAAAATAGTTGAGAAACAAGAATAATTTTTTTAGTTAATTTATTTTACAAACTTCCTCCAAGCCTGACATGTTTTATGGCGTCTCCTGATTTAATGAATGTACCATTTGCACAGCCGGTTACATTGCAAAAAGTGATGGCATTATTAAAATCAAGGTGAGGAGTAAGGCCAATAACAATCATATCAGCATCAGATTTGCAATTACAATTTACCAGTTTTTCAAACATGACCCCGCAATGCGGACAAAATAAATCATCCTTTACACCTTCCTCTAAACGCCCTGAAATAATTTTTTTATCGAAATCACCCTCT